>DATGDX010000104.1:0-14581 GCA_035310665.1 Mycobacteriales bacterium
CGATCGCAGCCGCCGCGTCCACCGCCGCGCCGCGCGCTACTCCGTCCTGCACCGCAGGCGCGCGTGAACGCCAGCCGTCGAGTGGGCGACGGCTCGATGAAGCCCGCTGTGGCGGAGCGCCGGGGCACCTAGGCTGCCGGCATTCTGCAGGGCGCCGTTCTCCAGGCACCGTTCTGCAGGCCGCCGTTCCGCAGGCGCCGTTCCTTGGGGCGCGGTTTCGGGCAGGCGGCCGGAAGCGGGCCACAGGAAGGTCCACAGGAAGGTCCACAGGAAGGTGGAGTGCGCCGTGACCTCTCGGACCCCTCGCCGCGATCAGCCGACCGCCGGCGAGCCGTCGTCGGCCGTGCCTGCACCACCCGAGCAGCCCGTGTGGCAGCTCCCGGTGCCGCACCTGCCGCTGCCGCGGGTCGGCTTGCCCCGGGTTCCCACCCCTCCGGTGACCGGGGTGCCCGGACGCGTGCTGTGGTGGGGCGGGCTCGCGGCCGTCGCCGCCGTCGGGGTTGTCGACTGGCCGGTCGCCGCGGCGATCGCCGCGGGTTCGTACGTCGCGGAACGGCGGGCCCGCGCCGCGAGGCGCGAGTCGCCGGCCGCCCCGACCGCCCCGACCTCGCCGAGCACTCCGACCTCGCCGACCGGCGGTGACGAGGAGGAGGAGTGACGGCGGCGGGTGAGCAGGACGGGCGCGCGGAGTCGCAAACCGTCAACCGTCGTGCACCGAATCGACACCTGGGCGTCGCGCACGTGTCGGCGCGGTGCGGCGTAATGCCGCCATGGAAGCATTCCTGGCCTCGCTGCTGACCTCGGCCGCACTCCTGGTCGCCGAGCTCGCGCTGCGCGAGCTGTTCCACCGGCTGGGCTGGCGCACCGCCCGCGCCGCGTAGGGGCGCCGCCCGGCGCGGCGGGTGAAACGCCGCCCCGACCAGGGGCCGAAAGCCCCGGGCGCGGACGGCCGAAGTGTCCCCACAACGTCTCGCCCTGCGCCCCCCCGTGACCGGGGACCAACGTTCGGTTGTGAACTGGGTCACATCGGCGGAGCCTCCCTCGGCAGGAACCTGTGGGAGGAGGGCCCATGTCCACCATCACCCCGGACCGCATCACCGAACGCGCCGCGATCCCGGAGCAGCCGGCACCGGTCGCGCCGGTCGTCGTAGAGCCCCCGTCGGTGCCCATCGCCGACCCCGGTCCGCTCGGTCTCGGGGGGTTCGCGCTGACGACGTTCGTGCTGTGCGTCTTCAACGCGGGCCTCGTCGACGCCAAGCTCGAGGCGGTCGTGCTGCCGATCGCCCTGTTCTACGGCGGCATCGCCCAGCTGCTCGCCGGCATGTGGGAGTTCCGTAAGAACAACACGTTCGGGGCGGGTCGCCTTCACGTCGTACGGCGCGTTCTGGCTGTCGTTGGCGGCGTACGTCAAGGTCGTGGTGCCCGGCCTGCCGAGCGGCCAGGCGTACATGGCCACCGGGCTGTTCCTGCTCGCTGGACGATCTTCACGGCGTACATGACCATTGGCGCGCTGCGAACCAACGGCGTCATCGCCACCATCTTCGTGGTGCTGCTCGCGACGTTCGTGTTGCTGACCGTGGGTGAGCTCGCGCAGAACGAGGCCATCTTCAAGATCGGTGGTTGGGCGGGGATCGTCACCGCGATGCTCGCGTGGTACGGCAGCGCGGCGGCCGTAGTGAACAGCACGTGGGGACGCACGGTCCTTCCGGTGTTCCCCATCAAGAAGTAGCCACCGGAGACAGCAGGCGGACCAGCAGGCGCACGGAAGGTCGGCGCGGACGACGGGGTCGGGGACGCGTGCCCCGGCCCCGTTCGCCGTGCCCCGTCGTCCGTCGCCGCGGTGTCCGCGCACGGCGAACGACCGCACGGAACACCCGACCCGTCGCCCGCGCTGTCCCGGAGGGCACGGGCGGGAGGGCGCGATGAACGACCGGGATGTCGACGAGGGGGGCGCCCTCGACGCGTATTCGCAGGTGGTCAGCGGCGTCGCCGCCGCCCTGCTGCCCGCGGTGGCCCGCGTGCGGGTGTGGACCCCGCGCGGCGCCGGAAGCGGCTCCGCGGTTGTGATCAGCGGGGACGGGTTCCTGCTGACCTCCGCGCACGTCGTCGTCGGGGGCCGCGGCGGGACGCTGGAGTTCTCCGACGGCACCGAGAGCGCCCTCGACGTCGTGGGCAGTGATCCGCTGTCCGACCTCGCCGTCCTGCGCGCGCGGGCGGACCACCCTGCTCCGGCGCCGCTCGGGGACGCCGCGCGGCTGCGCATCGGCCAGTTGGTGGTCGCGGTGGGCAACCCCCTCGGCCTGTCCGGCAGCGTCACCGCGGGGGTCGTGAGCGGTCTCGGTCGTTCGCTGCCCACCCGGGACGGCGCGGTCGTGCGCGTGGTCGAGGACGTCATCCAGACCGACGCGGCGCTCAACCCGGGGAACTCCGGGGGAGCCCTCGCCGACTCGCGCGGCCAGGTCGTCGGGATCAACACCGCCGTCGCCGGCATCGGCCTGGGGCTCGCCGTGCCGGTCAACGACACGACCAAGCGGATCGTCGCGGCGCTGCTCCGCGACGGTCGGGTCCGCCGGGGGTACGTCGGGCTGGCCGGCGCACTCGCACCCGTGCCCCCACAGGTCACGGCCCGGACGGGACGCACGACCGGCCTGCGGGTGTCCGAGGTCGTGCCCGGTAGCCCCGCGGCGCAGGCCGGGGTGCACGCCGGCGACGTCGTGCTCGCCGTCGACGGCCGGGCCATCCATGCCCCCGGCGACCTGCAGCGGCTGATGCTCGACGACGTGATCGGCCGCCGTCTCGAGGTCACCGTCTGGCGACGAGGCGCGCTGGTCGACTGCGTCGTCGTCCCCCGCGAGCTCACCACCGCCGCGCGGTAGCGCCGCGGCCGCGGGGACGACGACGGGCCCGCCGTGGCTCGATGGTCGCCCGGCGGGCTAGGCCGTGCGCTCGGGCAGCGTGAACCAGAACCGGGCACCGCCGCCCGGGTTGTCCTCCACGTCGATCGACCCGCCGTGCCGCTCGACGATGCGCTTGCAGATGGCGAGCCCCATGCCGCTGCCCGGATAGCGGTCCGGGGCCTGCAGCCGCTGGAACATCCGGAACACCTTGTCGCGGTACTCCGGCTTGATGCCGATGCCGTTGTCGGCGACCACGAACCGCCAGCCGCCGGTGTCCGGTTCCGCGCTGATGCTGATCCGCGGTGCGACGCCCGGAGCGACGAAGGTGAGGGCGTTCGCGACGAGGTTCTGGAACACCTGGCCGAGCTGCACCCGGTCGGCGGTGACGACCGGCAGGTCCGCGACGAGCACGTCCGCCCCGGTAGCGTCGATCTTCCCGCGCAGGGCCTGGAGCACCTCGTCGACCAGCTCGTTCGTGTCGACGGGACCGAGCGAGACCGGTTGCGTGCCGACCCGCGAATAGGCGAGCAATGCGGAGATGAGCTCCTGCATCCGGTCGACGCCCTGCCGGATGAAGTCGAGGAACTCCGTGCCCTCGGCGTCGAGACGCTCGCCCGAGCGTTCCGCGAGCAGGTCGGCGAACCCGGCGATCGTGCGCAACGGCTCGCGCAGGTCGTGGCTAGCGACGTACGCGAACTCCGCGAGCTCCGCGTTGGCGCGGGCCAGCTCGGCGTTGGCCCGCTCGAGCTCGCCGGCGCGCCGGCCGAGCGCGGCGTGCGCGTCGGCGAGCTGCTGCTCGGCCCGTCGGCGCTCGCTGACGTCGACGATCTGCACGTAGAAGTGCCGCGGCCGACCGGCGTGGTCGCGGACCAACGCGACGACGACGTGCGTCCACACCACGTGCCCGTCGCGGTGCAGGTAGCGCTTGTCGCGTTCGTGGCCGTCGAGCTCACCGGCGAGGGTCCGGTGCAGGAGCGCGAGGTCCGCCGCAACGTCGTCCGGGTGGGTGAGGTTGCGGAACGTCGTCTGCGTCAGCGCCGCGGCAGAGTACCCGAGCAGCTCGCACAGCGCCGGGTTGACGAGCAGGAACCGCCCGTCGATCCCGACGAGGGCCATCCCGATCGGCGCCCGCTCGGCGGCCAACCGGAACCGTTCCTCCGACTCGCGCAACGCCTCCTGCGCGGCCCAAGAGTCCGAGACGTCCCGCCAGACGAGGATGCAGCCGTCGCCGACCCGGGCAGCACGGATGTCGAAGACGGCGCCCACCCGCCGCCCCGCCGCGTCGACCTCGTCGAAGCGGAAGCCGTCGAGCACCAGCGGCTCGCCGGTCTCCACCACCCGGGCCAGCCCGTCGGTGATGGCGGTGAACGCGGTGCGGTACAGCGACGAGAGGGCCGCGCCGACGAGCTCGTCCCGCCCGCGGCCGGCGACGTCGAGAACCTTTCGGTTCGCGAAGTCGATCCGGAAGTCGACGATGCGGTGCGTGTCGTCGCGGATCGGGCTCAGGATCGCGAACGAGTCGAGGAGGTTGTCGAGCGCGAGCCGGAAGCGTTCCTCGGAGGCGGCGAGCTGCGCGATCAGCTCCTCCCGCTCCCCCGCCCTCCGGTACGTCACGAGGACGCCGTCGCCGTGGCGCACCGCCTGGATGTCGTAGACGCCGGAGACCCCGTGCCCGTTGACGACGTCGTCGTACCGGAACCCCTCGACGCGCAACGGCTCGCCGGTGTCGACCGTGTGCAGGTAGCCGGCGAACAGCGGCGAGCGGGACATCGCGGGGTACAGCTCGAGCAACCGGTGGCCGACGAGCTCGTCGACGCGGCGCCCGCGGACGTCGACGGCGGCCGGGTTGGCGAACGTGTAGCGCAGGTCGACGACGTGGCCCGCGTCGTCCCGCACCGCTTCGCAGAGGAACACCGCGTCGAGCATGGCCTCCAGGGCACCGCGGAACCGCTCGTCGCTGGCCCGCAGCGCGGATGCCGCCTCCGCACGGTCGGTCACGTCCCGCCACAGGACGACCAGCCCGTCCCCCAGCCGGGTCGCCCGAAGGTCGAACACGCCGGCCAACCGGCGCCCGGCGAACGTGCCCTCGAACGGCACGGCGGGCGCCACGAGCGGCTCGCCGCTCTCCACGACGCGCCGATACAGGTCCAGCACGCCGCTGGTGCGCATCTCCGGCACCAGCTCACCCAACCGCCGGCCCACCACGTCCGCCGCGGCCTGGCCCAGGCTCCGGGAAGCGGCGTCGTTGAGGTAGGCGTACTCGAAGTCGACGATTCCTTCCGCCGGGCCGCCGGCGGCGTCGTCCTCGGCCCGCACCGCGGTCAGGATGCCGAGCGGGTCGGGCAGGATCTCGATCGCGGCGCGGAAGCGCTCTTCCGACTCCCCCAGCGCGCGCTGCGCCCGCACCGGCTCCGTGACGTCGCGCCCGATCAGCACGATGCCGTCGCCCAGGGCGGAGATCGTGACGTCGAAGAACCTCACACCGGTGTCGTCGGCCCACGGCACCTTGGTCCGAAGCGGGTCTCCCGTCTCCGCGACACGGCAACAGGCGTCGAACGCCGCGCGACCGAGCGTGACCGGGAAGACCTCCAGCAACCCGCGGCCGATCACCTCGGCCTCGGCCTTGCCGACCAGGGCGAGGCCGGCGGCGTTGACGAACCGGACCTCGAATTCGATGATCGTCCCCTCGGCGTCACGGCGGCATCTAGTTATCACCATCGGGTCGACCATCGCGGCGACGCCCAGCCGGACCGTCTCCAGCTCCTTGCGGATCAGGACACGCTCGGTGCGGTCGACGAGGGTCATCACGAGGCCCTCGACGTCGCCACGGGCATCGCGCACCGGCCGCAGGTTCCAGTCCCAGTAGGTCACCCCCCGCTCGGGATGCCCGGCGTACTCGAACGGCTTCTCGTAGGCGGTGTGCGGCTCGCCGGTGGCGACCACCCGGCGGAAGATCTCCTTGTTCTCCTCGTCCGGGTAGAGGTCGAAGTGGTTCTTCCCGACGAAGAAGTCCGGGTCACGCCCCTCGGTTTCGGCGTACGCCGCGTTCACCCGGATGAAGGTGAAGTCTCTGTCGAGGTAGGCGATCAGCACCTGCATGGTCGAGAACAGGCGTTCGAGGAGCTCCTTGTCGTGCCGCAGCGTCTCGACCGTCTGCCGGTATCGCTTCTCCGAGCGGCGCAGCTCCGTGACGTCCGCGAACGACACCAGCACCTCGGTGGGCGTGGGCTGGCCGGGCACCGCGAGCGGGCGCACCGACAGCAGCAACTCGCGCCGTCGCTGGTCGCCGCCGGTGATGACGACCCGGACGTTCGACCAGGGGCGACCGGTGGCGAGCGTCGCCGAGATGGGCCGGGAGCACCCCTCGCCCGGGTCGGCCGCCTCGTCGAGGCCGAACTCCGCCGCGTGTCGCCCCACGATGCCGCTCGTGGCCCGGCCCAGCACCCGGGTGGCGGAGAAGTTCGCCGAGGTGACGACTCCCTCGCCGTCCACGACGAGGACGCCCTCGTCCAGGGCGTCGAGGAGCAACCGGTACCGCTGCTCCCCCGGCGACTCGTCGCCGTCGTGCGGCCAACCCTCCGGGCCCAGGGAGGCCAGGGGTCCCGCCGCCCCCGCGAGGGCGACGGACGGGAACAGCCGCTGAATCGCGGCGAACAGCTCCTCGTTAGACGCCGCCTTCTCGACGTACTCGTCCGCACCCGCCGCCCGCGCGGAGGTGGCCATCCGCTCGGCGTTGTACGCCGACAGGACGATCACGCGGGTGTCGAGGCCGAGGTCGCGGATGCGGGTCGCCGCCTCCAGCCCGTCCATGTCGGGCATGGCGATGTCGAGGATGGCCAGGTGCGGGTGGTGCCGCTCGACGAGTTCGACCGCGACCCGCCCGTCCGGCGCCACGCCGACGACCTCGATCCCCTCCCGCGTGCCCAGCGTGGCCTGCAGCAGCGCCCGCGCCGCGGGCGAGTCGTCGGCGAGGACGACGGTGAGCGGGCCGCCGCCGCGCGGGGACGTGAACGTGACCATGCACAACCCTCGTCAAGGCCGCCGGCGCCTGCGCGCCATGCCGTCATCCCCGCACCCGGGCGGTTCCCGGTCCAGAGGCAAACGACCCCGCCGCCCTCACCGGTGCCGGGCCGCGGCGGTGAGCAGGTCCAGGATCGCGACGGCGAGCGCGGTCGCGACGAAGGCGACGGCGACCCACAGCGCGTTCCGGAACCCGAGCGCCCAGTCCTCGCGGCTGCTCGCGACGGTCGCGAAGAACACCGAGCCCACCGCGGCGATCCCCACCGACGAGCCGATCCGCTGCGCGGTCTGCAGCACGCCGGCCGCGCTGCCGCCGCCGCGCACCGGCACCTGCGCCAGGGTCAGGGTCTGGTTCGGCGAGATCACCAGGCCGCTCCCGACACCCGCCACCAGCAGCGGCAGCGCGAGGGCGAGCCCCACCTGCCGGCCGCTCGCGAGACGGTCGGCGACCGCGGTCGCCACCAGGCCGACCGCGACGAGCAGCAGCCCGGCGGTGACCAACGGGCGACCCCGGCGCGTCACGGCGCGTCCCCCGAGCGCGGAGGCGGCCGCGGACCCGAGCGCGAACGGCGTGATCGCGAGCCCGGCCGCCAGCGCCGTGTACCCCAGGCCGCTCTGCAGGTACAGCGCGAACATGAAGAAGATCCCGGTGAACCCGGCGAAGTAGAGCAGGGCGATCGTCACGCCGAGCGCGTACGACCGCACCCGGAACAGCGCCAGGTCGACGACGGGCTCGCCGCCCCGCGCCCGGCAGCGCCGCTCCCAGGCCACGAACGCGCCGAGCACGGCGAGCGCCACCGGGATCAGCAGCCACTTCCCGCGGCCGGCCCACTCGCGCTCCTCGACGAACGGCAGCAGCAGCGCGAGCACGCCGACGCCGAGCAGCAGCACCCCCACCGGGTCGAGGCTGGAGCGGAGCCCCCGACCGCGCCGCGCCTCGTCCGGCGGGATGAGCCGGTACGCCAGCGGCAGCGCGAGCATCCCGACCGGGACGTTGACGAAGAACACCCACCGCCAGCCGTCCGCCGTCCCGGCCAACGCGATGATCGCCCCGCCGAGCAGCGGTCCCACCGCGGTCGACACCCCGATCGTCGCGCCCAGCAGCCCGAACGCGGTTCCCCGTTCCGCCCCCCGGAACAGCTGTTGGATCAACCCGGCGACCTGCGGGTTGACCAGCCCGCCCGCGGCGCCCTGCACGAACCGTGCGCCGGACAGCCACCCCGGGCCCGGCGCCAACCCGGCCGCCGCGCTCGTCGCGGTGAACAGCGCCAGCCCCACCATGAACACGCCGCGGCGCCCGCGCGCGTCACCGAGGCGCCCGGCGGGGACCAGCACCAGCCCGAACGTGAGCGCGTACCCGGACAGCACCCATTGCAGGTCCGAGACGGAGGCGTTCAGGCTCGACCGGATCGACGGCAGCGCGACGTTCACGATGCTGACGTCGAGCAGGTTCATGAACCCGGCCACCAGACAGACGGCGAGCGCCTTCCAGCGCCGCGGGTCCGGGGCCTCGACGTCCCCCGGGTCGCCGACGGGGCCACGGCCGGACGGCTCGGTCACGTGCGTCACACCGGTGCGGCCTCCCTGCGATCTCGGCCGTCGCGCTCGGAGCCCATACCCTGTTTGCCCGTCGCGTAGCCGCCCGCGGGAACGCCGCCGGGGGCCGCGTGACGCCGGCGGGAGCCGAGCCGCGGCCGGGAGGTGCTCATGCGGATGTACGTCGTCGACGCCTTCACCGACGCCGCCTTCGGCGGGAATCCGGCCGGCGTCTGCCTCGTCGACGAGGAGCGCGACGACGCGTGGCTGCAGTCGGTCGCGGCCGAGATGAGGCACTCGGAAACGGCCTTCCTCCGCCGGGGCCCCGACGGCTTCGGGTTGCGGTGGTTCACGCCGACCACCGAGGTCGAGCTGTGCGGCCACGCGACGCTCGCGAGCGCGCACGTCCTGTGGACCGAGGGGGTCGCGCCCGTCGCGCCCCTGCGTTTCCATACCGCCAGCGGCGTGCTGACCGCGCGGGCCGGCGAGGGCGGGTGGATCGAGCTCGACTTTCCCGCCGAGCCCGCGGCGGAGGCCGGGCCGGCGCCGGAGCTGCTCGCCGCGCTCGGGATCGACACGGCCACCTGGGTGGGGCGCAACCGGTTCGACTACGTGGTCGAGGTTCCCGACGCCGCGACCGTGAGCGTCCTCGCCCCGGACATGACCGCACTCGCTCGCGTGCCCGCCCGCGGGGTCGTCGTGACCGCGCCCGCCGCGGACCGCGCCCACGATTTCGTCTCCCGCTTCTTCGGGCCCGCCGCGGGCATCCCCGAGGACCCGGTGACCGGCTCGGCGCACTGCTGCCTCGGCCCCCTGTGGGGTGCGCGGCTCGGGAAGGCCGAGCTGGTGGGCCGGCAGCTGTCGGCGCGCGGAGGAGTCGTGCGGGTGCGTCCCGCCGGCGACCGGGTGGTGCTGGGCGGCCAGGCGGTCACGGTGGTGCGCGGCGAGCTGGCGGTGTGACACCTCACCGGCGGGCGGGCAGGCACCGGGGTGCGAACGTCGACAGGAGGATCGGCATGGACACGCGACACCTCGGCCCCGACAGGCTCGCCGTCTCGGCGATCGGGCTGGGCTGCATGGGGATGAGCGACTTCTACGGAAGCCACGACGACGACGAGTCGATCGCCGTCATCCGCCGCGCGCTGGACGAGGGGTGCACCTTCCTCGACACCGCGGACATGTACGGGCCGTTCACCAACGAGAAGCTCGTCGGCCGGGCGATCGCGGATCGGCGGGAGGAGGTCGTCCTCGCGACCAAGTTCGGCAACGAGCGGCGCGAGGACGGCTCGTGGGTCGGGGTGAACGGCCGGCCCGAGTACGTCCGGCAGGCCTGCGACGCGAGCCTGCGACGGCTCGGGGTCGACCACATCGACCTGTACTACCAGCACCGCGTCGACACCAGCGTCCCGATCGAGGAGACGGTCGGCGCGATGGCGGAGCTGGTGCGGGCCGGGAAGGTGCGCCACCTCGGCCTGTCGGAGGCGGCGCCGGGGACCATTCGCCGAGCGCACGCCACGGCTCCAATCACCGCACTGCAGACGGAGTACAGCCTCTGGTCGCGCGACCCGGAGGACGCGATCCTGCCCACGGTGCGCGAGCTGGGCATCGGCTTCGTCGCGTACAGCCCGCTCGGCCGCGGCTTCCTCACCGGGCGGTTCCAGCGCCCCGAAGACCTGCCCGCGGACGACTTCCGCCGCCACCACCCGCGGTTCCAGGGGGAGAACTTCCAGCGCAACCTCGACGTGGTCGCCAAGCTGCACGAGATCGCCGGGGAGAAGTCGTGCACGCCCGGGCAGCTCGCGCTCGCGTGGGTGCTCGCGCAGGGGGAGGACATCGTCCCGATCCCGGGGACGAAACGGCTGCGCTACCTGCTGGAGAACGTGGGCGCCGTCAACGTCACGCTGACCGAGGCCGACCTGGCACGCATCGACGAGGTCGCTCCCAGGGGCTTCACGGCCGGCGCGCGGTACGCCGACATGAGCACCGTGAACCGCTGACGCGCGGTCCCGCGTGACGTGGTCGCGCCGTCACGCGAGATACCGGCGAACCAGTCGAGCACCTGTCGATACGCCTGCTCCGCGGCGGCCGCGTCGTACCTCGGGCCGGTGTCGTTGAAGAACGCGTGGTCGACACCGGGGAACGTGACCACGCGGTGCGTCAGCCCGGCTCGCTCCATGGCGCGGGTGGCCCGCTCGCGCGTGGCGTTCACCCGTTCGTCCAGCCCAGCGTAGACGGCGAGGACGGCGGCCTGCGCGCCGGAGAAGTCGGCGGGGTCGGGCAGCGGCCCGTAGAAGGGGACCGCCGCCCTCAGCCGCGGCTCGGACGTGAGCAACGTCCACACCATTGCGCCGCCGAAGCAGAAGCCGATGGCCCCCGGCTTCGCACCCGGTGCCCGGCGCCCCAGCTCGTCGATGCCCGCCTGCATGTCCGCGACGAACCGCTCGCGGCGCACCCGGCTCAACGCGGCGGTCGCCTCGGCCGGGTCGGCGAACGACGCGGTGCCGCCCTCCTCGGAGAGCAGGTCGACGGCGAGCGCCGCGTACCCGTGGCCGGCGAGCCGCCCGGCCACGGAGCGGATGTGGTCGGTCAGGCCCCGGTTCTCGTGGACGACGAGCACGGCGCCGCGCGGGTCTCGGTGGCTCGCCCACGCTCCCTGCAGCCGGCGACCGCCCGGGCCGGGGAACGCGATCGGCTCCATCGGGAGCGCGGTGGCCTGGCCGGGGGGCGGCGCGGTTCCCGCCTCCGACGGCGGGCCGGTGCCGGGCTTTCCCGACCCCGGCGTCCCCGACGGTCCGCCACCGGCGCAGGCGGCGAGGAGCGAGGTGGCGGCGGCGGCTCCGACGCCGAGCAGGGCCAGCCGGCGCAGGGCCTCCCGACGGGTGATGATCCCGTCGAGGTGGTCGAGGGCGATCTCCTCGGCGAGGTAGCGCTCGAACGTCATCGTCGTCCTACCGTGGAATCGGAGTCGGGAGTCGGGACTCGGCGTCGGAACGTCAACGGGCCCCGACGCCGGGACGTGGGCGAACCGACGGGAGGCGGTCGACCGTGGCGAGCACGCGGGACGGCGTCGGCGACACGGTCGTGCGCTACGTCGGGGGCCGACGGCGCTCCTCGTCATCGGCGGGGTCCGGCTGCTCACCGACCCCACGTTCGACCCCCCGGGCACCTACCCGATCGGCGAGCGCGCGCTGACCAAGACGTCCGGCCCGGCGCTGAGCCCGCGGCAGCTCGACCCGGTCCACGCCGTGCTGCTCTCGCACGACCAGCACCCGGACAACCTCGACCGGTCCGGCCGGGACTACCTCCGCGGGGTGCCGCTGGTGCTCTCCACGGCCTCCGCCGAGCGCCGCCTCGGCGGAGCGGTGCGCGCGCTGCGCACGTGGGAACACCTCGACCTCCCGCGTCCCGGCGGCGGAACGCTCCGCGTCACCGCCGTCCCCGCGCAGCACGGGCCGGACGGGAGCGAGCACCTCGTCGGTGAGGTGAGCGGGTTCGTCGTCTCCGGACAGGACCTGCCGACGGTATACGTCAGCGGCGACAACGCCTCGCTGGACGTCGTCCACGCGGTCGCGGAGCGATGAACGCCCGTCGATGCCGCGCTGCTGTTCGCCGGCGGCGCGCGCACGGCCCTCCTCGGCGACGCCTACCTCACCCTGCCCAGCGGGGCCGCGGCGGACGCCGCGCGCATCCTCGACGCCCGGCACGTCGTACCGCTGCACTTCGAGGGCTAGGCCCACTTCACCGAGGGGGCCGACGCGCTGCGCGAGGCGTTCCGGCGGTCGGGCCTCGCCGAGCGGTTGCACCTGGTGCGGCCGGGCGAGCGGGTCGTCCTCGACGGGGGACGCCGCGTCAGGTCTCCCCGCCTACGTCCACCTGGTAGGCCTCGTAGATGAGGTCGGCACCGCGCTGCCGGTGCCGGATCAACCGGGTCAGCAGCGAGGTCACCAGGTCGCGGACGTGCGTCGGCCAGTCGCCCTCCTCCGGTGCACCGAGCAGGTCACGCGCGGCCCCAAGGGTTTCTCGTATCTCCAGGTGCTCACGGCGCAACCGTTCGACGCCGTTCGCGAGGCGGGGGGCGGCCACGAGGATCTCGTCGTGCAGGCCGGCCTCGGCCTGGGTGACGTCGACGTGCGCCTCGAGGTCCGCGGCCAGGTGCGCGAGGCCCTCCCGCACCTCGGCCGCCCACTCCTCGAGCCGACCGGGCGCGGGGCGAGCAAGCGCCTGCTCCACCTCGACGATGGTGTGCCGCAGCTCCGCCCGTCGCCGGATGACCGTGCCGAGGGTCTCCTCGCCCGACCGGCTGACGTCGTCGCGTGCCATGCTCATGTCGACACGCTAGCCGACGGCTGCCCGCTCTGGGATGGGGCCGGCTGCGAGATGGGGCGGGGACACCGTCGCCATGCGCTCTGCCGAGGTGGGCGAGCCACATCGGGATCCGGCCATCAGGAAGGCCCGCCATGGCGACCGACGGCAGCGTGCGGTATGCGCGGCAGGTGCTCATTCCCGGGTGGGGGGAGGAGACCCAGCGTCGGCTGGCCGAGCGGCACGTGTTCGTCGCCGGCGCCGGGGGTCTCGGGTCACCCGCCTCTATCTACCTCGCGGCCGCCGGCGTCGGCCGGCTGACGGTCGTGGACGTCGACGTGGTGGAAGCCTCCAACCTCAACCGGCAGATCCTGCACGACGAGACCCGGATCGGCCACGGCAAGGCGGAGTCCGCCCGGGTGACCCTGGAGCGGGTCAACCCGCACGTCCGCGTCGTCCCCCGGCGGATGTTCATCGACGAGTCCACCGTCGACGACCTCGTGGGAGACGCGGACGTCGTCGTCGACTGCATGGACAACTTCCCCGCGCGGTACGTGCTCAACGACTGCGCGATCCGCAAGCGGGTCCCGTTCGTCTTCGGCAGCATCTGGGGGTTGCACGGGCAGCTGAGCGTTTTCCAGGTGCCCGACACCCCCTGCCTGCGGTGCGTGTTCCGGGGCGCTCCGCCGAGGGAGACGTTCCCGGTGCTCGGTGCGACGCCCGGTGTCATCGGCACCTGGCAGGCGCTCGAGGCACTCAAGCTGCTGACCGGCGTGGGACATCCGCTGAAGGGGGGGGTGCTGTCCTGGGACGGTATGGAGAGCGAGACGGAGACGTTTCGCGTCGTCCCCGACCCGGAGTGCTCATCGTGCAGCGAGGTACGACGAGAGCTGCGGTGACCCGGTCTGGCATAGTCCCGACCATGGCGAGCCGGACCCTGACGCTGATCGCCGACGGCTGCTCCTACCTGGAATGTCCGCGCTGGCACGAGGGCCGGCTGTGGATGTCGGACCTCTACACCGGACGGGTCCTCGCGGTCACTTCGGACGGGGACGTCGACACCGTCGCGCACGTCCCCGGGCAACCCGCCGGGCTGGGCTGGCTGCCGGACGGCCGCTTGCTCGTCGTCTCGATGCGCGACCGGCGCCTGCTGCGTCGCGAACCGACCGGCGCCCTCGTCGAACACGCCGACCTGTCACGGCTCGTGCGCTGGCATCTCAACGACATGGTGGTCGACGCGCAGGGCAGGGCCTACGTCGGCAACTCCGGGTTCGACCTGATGCGTGCTGCCCCCATTCGCTCGGCGGAGCTCGTGCGGGTCGATGCCGACGGCACCGCCGTCGTCGTGGCGACCGATCTCAACTTTCCCAACGGCACCGTGCTGTTCCCGGACGGCAAGCTGCTCGTGGTGGCCGAAACGATCGGGCAGCGGCTGACCGCATTCGATGTCGCCGATGACGGCAGCGTGCGCAACCGCCGCACGTGGGCGGACTTCGGTGGTCCGCCGGACACCGACGTCCTCGCCGACGCGCTCGTGACCGCGCGCCTCGCACCGGACGGCATCTGCCTGGACGCGGAGGGCGCGATCTGGGTCGCCGACGCGCTGTTCCACAGGGTGCTCCGGGTGCGGGAAGGCGGCGAGGTGCTCGAGGAGGTGGCCACCGGCGACCTCGCGGTCTTCGCGTGCATGCTCGGCGGCCACGACGGGCGGACGCTGTACCTGTGCGTGGCGCCCTCGTTCTACGAGCACGAACTCGTGAACACCCGCGACGCGAAGCTGCTCGCGTGCCGCGTCGACGTCCCCCACGCCGGGCTGCCGTAGGTCC
>DATGDX010000105.1:0-1594 GCA_035310665.1 Mycobacteriales bacterium
CGGCTGCGGGTGCCGTTGGACTACGCCCGGCCGCAGGCCCCGACCATCGAGCTGAGCCTGGTGCGGCTCCCGGCCACCGGACCCGGCCCGCGGCTCGGGTCCCTCGTCGTCAACCCCGGCGGCCCGGGCGGGTCGGGCGTGGACTACGCGCGGGCCGCGCGGCAGGTGGTGCCGCGCGCGGTGCGGCAGCGGTTCGACGTGGTCGGGGCCGATCCGCGCGGTGTCGCCAGAAGCGCGCCGGTGGACTGCATCGACGATCGTGCGATGGACCGGTTCATCGCGCTCGACCTGACGCCGGACAACCACGCCGAGCACGCCGCCGTCGTCTCCCAGAGCCGGGGGCTCGCCACCGGGTGCCGCAGCCGGTCGAGCCGGCTGCTCCCGCACGTCTCGACGATGGACGTCGCCCGGGACATGGACGTCCTGCGCGCGGCTCTCGGTGACCGCAAACTCACCTACCTCGGCAAGTCGTACGGCACGTTCCTCGGTGCGCACTACGCCGAGCTGTTCCCGACCCGCATCCGCGCGCTGGTCCTCGACGGCGCGGTCGACCCCGCGCTGTCCGGTGAGGCGCTGAGCCGGGCGCAGGCGGAGGGGTTCGAGACGGCGCTGCGCGCCTTCATCGCGGACTGCACCCGCCGCTCCGACTGCCCGCTCGGGCGCGACCCGCCGGCGGGCCTGCGCCGGATCGACGCGCTGCTCGCGCAGGCGGACCGTGCCCCGCTGCCGGCCCCGGAGGCGCCCGGAGGGCGCCGGGTCGCCGAGGCGCACGTCGCGCTCGGGCTCGCGGCCGCGCTCTACGACCGCGCCTCCGGGTGGCCGGCCTTGCGGATCGGGCTGGCCCGGGCGTTCGCCGGGGATGGGTCGGTCCTCATGTTGCTCGCCGACGCGCTCGTCGAGCGCCGCCCCGACGGCAGCTACTCGAACCAGTCGGAGGCGCTGCTCGCGGTCAACTGCATCGACCGCCCGGAGTCGCGGGACGTCGCGGCGTACGACCGGGCGGCCGCCCAGTTCGCCCGCGTCGCGCCACGGTTCGGCGCGATGATCGCCTACGGCTCGCTGCCGTGCGCGTTCTGGCCGGTGCCTCCCGTCGGCTCGCCGCATCCGATCAAGTCGCCGGGAGCGCCCCCCGTGCTCGTCGTCGGCACCACCCGCGACCCGGCGACGCCGTACGCTTGGGCCCGCTCGCTCGCCGACCAGCTCAGCTCCGGCGTGCTGCTCACCTACCGCGGCGACGGGCACACGGTGTACGGCAACGGCAACCCGTGCGTCGACGCGGCGGTCAACCGCTACCTCATCGAGGCGCGCGCGCCCGCCCGCGGGACGACGTGCTGACCGCTCGCCCGGCTACCCCGCGGACGCGCCCGTGCGGCGGATCCGCTCGATGAGCCCGGTCGTCGACCGGTCCTCCACGTAGTCGACGATGCGCACCTGCCCGCCGAGCCGCTCCACCAGCGGGGTCTCGGGCAGCATCGCCGGGGTGTAGTCGCCGCCCTTGACGTAGACGTCCGGGCGGACCGCCTCGAGGACGTCCGCCGGGGTGTCGCCCTCGAAGACGACGAGGTGGTCGACGCAGGACAGCGCCGCGAGCACC
>DATGDX010000106.1:0-2747 GCA_035310665.1 Mycobacteriales bacterium
GGACATGGTGAAGGTCGCCGGTATCGGGGGGCCGGCCGGCGCCCCGACGCTGCATCTGAGCGTCGACGGCGTCGACGTGGTCGTCGAGCCGGGCGCGACCCTGCTGGAGGCGGCGGGGGCGGCCGGGGCGTTCGTGCCGACCCTGTGCCACGACGACCGACTCGCGCCGTACGGCTCGTGCCGGGTGTGCCTGGTGCACGTGGACGGGGCCCGCGGCCCGGTCGCCTCCTGCGTCACCCCCTGCGCCGACGGTATGCGGGTCCGCACCCGGGACCCGGGCACGGTGCGCGCCGCCCGCTCGGTGCTCGAACTCATGGTGTCGCAGCTGCCCGAGCGGGCGCTCGACGTGCCCGCGGAGCGCAGCGAGCTGGTCCGGGTCTGCGAGCACTTCGGGGTCGGGGCCAACGACTTCGGGACCGGCTACGGGTCCGCCCGCGGCTTCGACTTCAGCCACCCCTACGTCAAGCTCGACCGCGACCTGTGCATCGCCTGCGGGCGGTGCGTGCGGATGTGCGACCAGGTGCAGGGCACGTTCGCGCTGACCCTGGCCAGCCGTGGCTACGCGACGGTTGTCGTGCCCGGCAGCGGCGGCACGTGGGCGAACTCCGACTGCGTCGCCTGCGGCGGGTGCGTCAGCTCGTGCCCGAGCGGGGCCCTGTCGGAGCCTGGGTTCCTCGACCTCCGCCCGGTCTCCGCTACAACGACCACCACCTGCGGTTACTGCGGCGTCGGCTGCACGCTGCAGGTGCACACCGGCGACGACGCGGTCGTCGCGGTCACCCCGGCTTTGGACGGGCCGGTCAACCGCGGGCACGCCTGCGTGAAGGGCCGGTTCGCGCACGGGTTCGCGCGGCACCAGGATCGGTTGACCACTCCGCTGCTGCGCCGGGGTGGGCGCGGCTCGCCGCTGGAGCCGGTGTCGTGGGGGGAGGCGCTCGGTTTCCTGGCCGACCGGCTCGGCGGCATCCGCGCCACGTTCGGGCCCGATGCGATCGCGATGATCTGCTCCTCGCGTGCGACGAACGAGGAGAACTACCTGGCGCAGAAGTTCCTGCGCGCCGGTATCGGCACCTCCAACATCGACAACTGTTCTCGGCTGTGCCACGCTCCCTCCGCGGCCGGCCTGGTGGCCTCGTTCGGGCTGTCCGGAGGCACCAACTCGATGGAGGACATGGAGCAGGCCGACTGTTTCCTGCTGGCCGGCACCAACACGACCGAGGCGCACCCGGTCGTCGGGGCCCGGATCAAGCAGGCGGTGCTGCGCGGCGCCGGGCTCGTCGTCGTGGACCCGCGGCGCATCGAGCTGGCCGACTTCGCCGACGTGCACCTGCACGGCCGGCCCGGCTCCAACGTGGCGGTGTTCAACGGGCTCGCGCACCTGCTCGTCGAGGAGGGACTCGTCGACGAGGTGTTCCTCAAGGAGCGGGCCGACGGCTGGGACGAGCTGCGCAGCCTGCTCGCCGACTATCCCCCGGAGCGGGTCGAGGAGCTGTCCGGGGTTCCCGTCGACGACCTGCGGCGGGCCGCCCTGCTGTACGGGCGCGCGACCCGCCCGGCGATCGTCTACGGGCTGGGTATCACCGAGCACATGCACGGCACCGACGGGGTGCGCACGCTGGCGAACCTGGCGATCCTCACCGGCCACGTCGGCACCCCGCAGAGCTGCGGGGTCAACCCGCTGCGCGGGCAGAACAACGTGCAAGGAGCCTCCGACATGGGCTCGCTGCCCGACCTGCTGCCGGGCTACCAGAAGGTCGTCGACGACGCGGCCCGGGGGAGGTTCGAGGCCGCGTGGGGCGTGCGCCTGCCCGCCAAACCGGGGATGCGGATCCCGGAGATGTTCGACGCGGCGATCGCCGGTCGGCTGAAGGCGCTGTACGTCTTCGGTGAGGACATCATGTCCACCGACCCGGACACCGGGCACGTGGGGGCCGCCTTGGAGGCGTGTGAGCTCGTCGTGAGTCAGGAGATCTTCCTGTCCCGGACCGCCGCACTGGCCGACGTGGTGCTCCCGGGAGCGTCGTTCCTGGAAAAGGAGGGCACCTTCTGCAACTTCGACCGCCGGTTCCAGCGGGTGCGCCCGGCGCTGCCGCCGCTGGGCGAGGCGCGCACGGACTTCGACGTGCTCCTGGCCGTGTCCGAGGCGCTCGGCATCGACCTCGGGGTGCGGACTCCCGCGGAGGCGATGCGGGAATGCGCGTCGCTGGCGCCGCTGTACGCCGGCATCAGCCACGAGCGGTTGGACCGGGAGGGGGCGCTGCACTGGCCGTGCCGGTCCGTCGACGCCCCGGGGGAGCCGACGCTCTACCTGGACGGGTTCGCGACCGCGAATGGGCGGGCGCAGCTCGCGGCGAAGGACTACCTGCCGCCGGGGGAGGAGCCCGACGCCGCCTACCCGTACGTGCTCATCACGGGGCGCCGGTTGGAGCACTACAACGCCGGGACGATGACCCTGCGAACCCCGAACCAGGACCTCGTGCCCGGGGAGTGGTTGGAGATGGCGCCCGACGACGCGCTGCGGCTCGGGGTCGGCGACGGGGACAAAGTGGAGGTGATCAGCCGCCGCGGGTCGGTGGTGGTGCCGGCCCGGCCGACCCGGCGGGCGGCGTCGGGGCAGGTGTTCCTGTCGTTCCACTTCCCCGAGGCGCCGTCCAACGTGCTCACCTCGCAGGCGGTGGACACCGCCACCTCGTGCCCCGAGTACAAGGTGACCGCGGTGCAGGTACGGACGGTGTAAGCAACGTTGG
>DATGDX010000107.1:0-3160 GCA_035310665.1 Mycobacteriales bacterium
GCCGACCTGGTCGCCTCCGCGGTCGTCCCGGTCGAGGAGGCGCCGGCCGCGGACGGACCGCTCGGCGACCTCGTCGCCGCGGTGCGCGGCGGCACGCTGCCCCCGGTGCTCGTCGACCCGCAGCGACGGGTCGTCGTCGTCCGCGCCGGCGACGCCGCCGAGGCCGCGCACCGGGTGGTGCAACTCGTCGCGGACTCGATCCCGCGGGCACTCGGGCCCGCGCCCGCCGACGTGCAGGTGCTCACGCCGCTGCGCCGCGGCGCCGCGGGCGCCGCGGCGCTGAACGCCGTGCTGAAGGCGCGGCTCAACCCCGGGCCCGGGGCGTTCCGCGGGTTCGACCCCGGAGACCGGGTGGTCACACCGGACGGGCGGGTCGGCCACGTCGCGGGCCCGGCGGACGCCGACGCACTGGCCGTCGAGGGCGTCGGGGTGCTGCGGCCCGACCGGCTGCGGCACGGGTGGGCCGTGCCAGTCGCGCTCGCCGCGGGAGGCCGCTGGCCGGCGGTCGTCGCCGTGTTTCCGCCCGACGCGGTCGGCGTGCTCGGCCGCCCGCTCGCGCTGACCGCGTTCACCCGGGCGGCCCGACACCTGTGCGTGGTCCACGCGGCGGGCGCGGCCCTGTCCCGGGCGGTGCGCGAGGTGCCGGCACCGCGGCCGCGGCGGACCCGTCTCGCCGGCCTGCTGCGCGCCGCGGTCCTCACCCCGTGAGCACGTGCCGCACCGGCCGGCGCGGGCTGAGCGGTGCGGCCGGCGCGTAGCCGAGCCGCAGCAGCAACTGGGGCTGGCCGAGCAGCCCCGCCCGCTCGCGCACCGCGCGGCGCAGCTCGGGGACGGCGAGCGGGGCCCCGAAGAACGACGACGCGACCCCGTCGACGGTGGCCCGCAGCAGCACCCGGGCGAGCGCCTGCCCGGCGGCGAGCCGCTCCGCGACGGCATCGGTGTCGGTGGCGAGCACGAGCAGGGTGGCGGCGGTCTCCCAGCGGGCGAGGTCCGCGGCCGCGGCCCGGTCGGCGTGCGGCAGCTCGCGGGTCACCTGCCGCGGCGCGGTCCCGATGGCGGCGCCGGCGATGCCGTCGCGGCCCGCGTCGTGCCCCGCGTGGGTCCAGGCGGCCGCCTCCTGGCGCATGGCGGGGTCGGCGGCGCGACGGTGGGCGCCGCGGGCGATGAGGTCGGCGAGCGGGGTGGCCGGGACCCGGAACAACGCCGCGCCGTCCGCACGCGCCAGCTCGACCAGCTCGGTGACGAGGTCGGCGGGGACCGGGCGCCCGTCGAACAGCAGCCGGTTGGTGTGGCGGCGCGGGATCGCGCCGGCGAGGGCGAGGGTGACCCAGTCGGGATGCACCGGGCCGTCGAGCCGGACGCGCGCGAGCAGGTCCGGGCGCCCCGGATCGGGCAGCACGACGATGTCGGCGCGGGTGCCCGCGGCGGGCGCCGCGATCCTCAGGTGGGCCAGCGCGGCGCCGCAGGCTAGCAGGAGCTCGCGTCCGTCGGGGTCGGTGGCCGGCAGCGCCCGGCTGCGGTCGGCGTACAGCTCCACCGCGTCCCCGCACAGCCGGAACCGCCACGGCTGGGTGTTGTACGGCGACGGCGCGCGCACGGCGCGATCCACCAGCCGCACGAGCCGCTCCCGAACCGGCGCGGCAGTGGCCTGCTGCGTAGTCAATCGTTTACTCCGTACGGGTCAGCGCAAGAGGGCCGAAAGTCCGTGGAGCTGTCCCCCGTTTGCCACACTGGGCGCTGTGGTGGAGTACGAGTTCCGCCGGATCTCGCTCCCGCGCGGGACCAGCCGGTCGAGCGCCCTGCGGCTGCTCACTGACCAGGCGGAGTACGGCCGCTGGGAGCTGCACCGGATGCGGCTCTACCCCGACGGCTCGCGCCACGTCGTGCTCCGCCGCACGATCCTGCGGGCCGTCCGCACGTTCTGACGCCGGGGTCAGCAGGCGTCAAGGAACCGGTCGAGGACCCGGGTGCCGAAGCGCAGCGCGCTCAGCGGCACCCGCTCGTCGACGCCGTGGAACAGGCCCGCGAAGTCCAGGTCCGGAGGCAGGCGCAGCGGCGAGAACCCGAAGCAGCGGATCCCGAGCCGGCTGAACGACTTCGCGTCGGTGCCCCCGAAGAGCATGTAGGGGACCGTCCGCGCCCCGGGGTCCTCGGCGCGCAGCGCGGCGTCCATCGCGTCGACCAGCGCGCCGTCGAAGTCGGTCTCCAGCGCCACGTCCTTGTGCACCCACTCGCGGCGAACGTGCGGGCCGAGCAGGCGGTCGATCTCGGCGAGGAACTCCTCCTCGTGCCCGGGCAGGAACCGCCCGTCCACGTGCGCGCTGGCGGCCCCCGGGATGACGTTCACCTTGTAGCCTGCGTCGAGCATGGTCGGGTTCGCGGTGTTGCGGATCGTCGCACCGATCGTGCGGGCCAGCGGGCCGAGCGTGGCGACGGTCGCCTCGAGATCGTCGGGATCGAGCTCGACGTGCAGCGCGTCGGCGACGGCGGCGAGGAACGCGTCGGTCGTCCTGGTGCGCCGCACCGGGAAGCGGTGGCGGCCGATGCGGGCCACCGCCTCGCACAGCGCGGTGACCGCGTTGTCGTCGTTGACCAGCGACCCGTGGCCGGCGCGCCCCTGCGCGACCAGCCGCATCCACGCCATCCCCTTCTGGGCGGTCTCGATCAGGTAGAGCCGCAGGTCGTCGGTCACCGTGTAGCTGAACCCCCCGACCTCGCCGATCGCCTCGGTGCAGCCGGCGAACAGGTCGGGGTGGTCGCTGACGAGGTAGCCCGCGCCGAGCCCCCCGCCGGCCTCCTCGTCGGCGACGAAGGCGAGGACGAGGTCCCGCGGCGGCGGGCGGTGCTCGCGGGCCCGGCGGCGTACGACCGCGAGCGTCATCGCGTCCATGTCCTTCATGTCGACCGCGCCCCGACCCCACAGACAGCCGTCGCGGATCTCGCCGGCGAACGGGTCGACGGTCCACTCCGCGGCGTCGGCGGGCACGACGTCGAGGTGACCGTGGATGAGCAGCGCCCCCCGCGTCCGGTCGCTGCCCTCGACCCGGGCGACGACGCTGGCCCGCCCCGGCTCCGACTCGTAGATCGTCGCCTCGATGCCGACCTCGGCGAGCACGCCGGCGACCCACTCGGCGGCCGGCCGCTCCCGGCGCAGCGGGTT
>DATGDX010000108.1:0-7773 GCA_035310665.1 Mycobacteriales bacterium
GTCGGCGTCGAGAACTCGCAGACCACGAGGCGACCGCCCCCCCGGGTGACCCGGCGCAGCTCGGCGAGGGCCCGCGCCGGGTCGGCCACGTTCCGCAGCCCGAACGAGATCGTCACGGCGTCGAACGTCGCGTCGCGGAACGGCAGCCGCAGCGCGTCGCCCGCCACGAACGCGACCCGGGGGTGGGGGCGGCGGCCGCCGACCCGCAGCATCCCGAGGGAGAAGTCGCAGGCGGTCACCACCGCGCCGGCGTCGGCGAACACCCGCGCGGCGGTCCCCGTGCCCGCGGCCACGTCGAGCACCCGCTCACCGGGGCGAACCGCGAGCGCCCGCGCCACCTCGCCGCGCCAGCGGCGCTCCCGGCCCAGGGACAGCCCGTAGTTCGCCACGTCGTAGCGCTCCGCGACCCTGTCGAACATCGCGGCGACGTCGACCGGCGCCTTGTCCAGGGTCGCCCGGGTCATCCGGGCGCCCGCGCGCGGTGGACGAGGCGGCCCGCGAGCACGGTCGCGACGCACCGGCCGGCCGCGTGCGCGACGAGCGAGGCGTAGGGATCGCCGGAGGTCGGCACGTCGAAGACCGCGAAGTCGGCCCGGACACCGGGGCGGAGGACCCCGGCGTCGGCGAGGCCCAGCGCGGCCGCCCCGCCCACGGTCGCCGCGGCGACGAGCCGGCGGTCGAGGTCGTCGCCGACGTACCCCTGCGCGCGGGCGAGGTCCCGCAGCGCCCGGACGTCCTCCCACAGGTCGAGCGACGGGGACGAGGCGAGCGAGTCGGTGCCGACCGCGATCGGGTCGCCCTCGGCGAGGTGGGCGGCGACCGGGGCGTCCCCGGCGCCGAGCAGCCGGTTCGACCGCGGGCAGAGCGCGACGGCGGTGCGGTGACGGCGCAGCAGGGCGCGGTCGGCGGCGTCCAGGTGGACCCCGTGGGCGACGTGCACGTCGGGCCCGAGGCCGCCGAGGGAGGCCAGGTGGGCGGCCGGGGAGGCGCCGCACCCGCCGTCGGCGAGCAGTTCGAAGCCGAACCCGGCGCGCCGGAAGTGCTCGGCGATGGGTCCGGTGCCGGTGCGGACGAACTCGACCTCGCCCGTGGTCTCGGCGAGGTGGGTGTGCACGCGCAGCCCGCGGGCGCGGGCCAGCGCGAGCACGTCGCGGAACACGGAGGTCCCGAGCGTGTAGAGGGTGTGGGGGGACAGCCCGACGGCGCGCCCGGCGGGGGCGGCGTGCACCGTGTCGAGCACCGCCGGCCGGGTCCGCTCGGCCCACGTGGCCGCGTCGGCGCCGACGGCCTCGACGAAGGAGACGCCCGCGAGCCCGGCGCGCGCCGGCGGCGCCAGCGCGGCCCGGTCGGTGGCGACGTCGGCGACCGCGGTGGTGCCGGCGGCGAGCAGGGCGTGGACCCCGCGCCTGGTGCTCTCCGCCCAGAACGCGGCGTCGCACGCGGCCCGCCGGCGGACCAGCTCGATGATCCAGGCACCGAACCGCAGGCCGGAGCGCGCCAGGTCGGCGAAGTCGGTCAGCTGAAGGTGAGCGTGCGCGTTGACCAGCCCGGGGGTGAGGACCCCGGGCCAGCCGCGGGTCCGAGCGCCGGGCGGGACGACGGCGTCCGCCCGCCCGACCGCGACGATCGACTCGCCCTCGACGACGACGGCGCCGTCCGGGATCGGCGGCTCGGCGACCGGGAGGACGACGGGGGCGACGTGCGCAGTGATCACACCCGGATCACACCGGCGACAACGCGAGCGCGGTGGACGAGACGTGCGAGCGGACGGTCAGCGCGCCCGTCGCGGGGTCGGGGTCGGCGGCGGGGTCGGCGTGGACGACGAGGTGCCGGTAGAGGGTGTCGCGCTGCGCCGGCACCCGCCCCGCGGCGCGGATGAGGTGGATGAGCTCGGCGCGGTTCGTGCGGTGGCGGGCGCCGGCGGACGAGACGACGTTCTCCTCGAGCATCACCGAGCCGAGGTCATCGGCTCCGAAGTGGAGGGTCAGCTGGCCGACGTCCTTCCCGACGGTGAGCCAGGAGCCCTGCAGGTGCGCGACGTTGTCGAAGAACAGCCGCGCGACCGCGACCAGGCGCAGGTACTCCAGCGCGGACGCCTGGGTGCGGCCGCGCAGGTGGTTGTTCTCCGGCTGGTAGGTCCACGGGATGAACGAGCGGAACCCGCCGGTGCGGTCCTGCACGTCCCGGATCATCCGCAGGTGCTCGATGCGCTCCGCGTCGGTCTCCCCGGTCCCCATCATGAACGTCGCGGTCGACTCGACCCCCAGCCGGTGCGCGGTCTCCATAACCGCGAGCCACACCTCGCCGCTCTCCTTGAGCGGCGCGATGGCCTGCCGCGGCCGGGCCACGAGGATCTCGGCGCCCGCGCCCGCGAACGAGTCCAGGCCCGCGTCCCGCAGCCGGGTGATGACGGTGGCGACGTCGAGGCCGGAGACCCGGGCGATGTGCACGACCTCGCTGGCGCCGAGCGAATGCAGGGCCAGGGCCGGGAAGGCGGCCTTGATCTCGGCGAACGTCCGCTCGTACCACTCGATGCCGAACTGCGGGTGGTGACCGCCCTGCAGCATGATCTGCGTGGCGCCGAGCGCGACCGCCTCCGCGCAGCGCCGCAGGATGTCGTCCAGGTCGCGGACCCAGCCCTCCTCGTGGTTCGGCGGGCGGTAGAACGCGCAGAACCGGCACGCGGTCACGCAGACGTTCGTGTAGTTGATGTTCCGATCGATGAGGTACGTCGCGACGTTGTCGGGGAACCGACGGCGGCGGACGGCGTCGGCGGCGCGGGCGAGGGCGTGCAGCGGCGCCGCGGTGTAGAGCGCGAGCGCCTCGTCGGGAGTGATCCGGACGCCGTCGGCGGCACGGTCGAGGACGGGCTGCAGGTCGCGCACGAGGTTCCTCCGGCTGGACGGCGGCGCGACCAGGGTAGCCGGACGCCGCGCCGCAGCCCGCCGCCCTCAGCCCGCGGCGGGGGCTCAGCCCACCTCGCCGCCCGCGGCGACGCCCGCCAGCCCGCCGGAGCGTCGCTCGGCGCGGGCCCGGGCGAGCACGTCCGCCGGGCGCGCCGGACGGCTGATCAGGTAGCCCTGCCCGAGATCGCAGCCGAGGGCGGCCAGGGTCCGCCGCTGCTCCTCGCGCTCGATGCCCTCCGCGACCGTGCGGAAGCCGAAGATCCGGGCCAGGCGCAGGACGGCGCGCACGACCGCGGCCTCCTCCTCGCCACGCTCGACGTCGGTGACGAAGGAACGGTCGATCTTGAAGATGTCGACGGGGAGGCGCCGCAGGTAGGCGAGCGAGGAGTACCCGGTGCCGAAGTCGTCCAGCGCGATCGTCACGCCCAGCGCCTGCAGCCGCGCCAGGTCGACCCGGATCCGGTCGAGGTCGCCGAGGAGAGCCGACTCCGTGATCTCGAGAGTGAGCAGGTGGGGCGCCAGCCCGGTGCGCGCGAGCACGTCACGGACCTCCGCGTCGAAGCCCCCGGCCAGCAGCTGCCCCGCCGAGACGTTGACGGAGACACCCAGCGGCTCCTCCGGCAGCAGCCGCGCCCACTCCGCGGCCTGGCGGCAGGCCTCCTCGAGCACCCAGTGCCCGAGGCTGCGGATGAACCCGCTCTCCTCGGCGTACGGGATGAACTCGCGGGGACCCACGCTTCCCCGGGTCGGGTGTTCCCAGCGCACCAGCGCCTCGACGCCGGTTACCGACCCGCTGGCCATGTCCACGATGGGCTGGTAGCGGACGCTGAACTCCCCGCGCTCCAGGCCCGCCCGCAGCTCGGCCGCGAGCACCAACCGGCGCATCGCGTCGGTGTGCATCTCGGGCGAGAACCGCAGCCACCCGCCCCGGGTGCGCCGCTTGGCCACCGTGGTCGCGCTCTCCGCGTCGCGCAGCAAGTCCTCCGCGAACTCCTCGCCGCTCGCCCCCGCGGCACCGCCCGGCCGGGTGCTCTCCACCCCCGCGGTGGCCCGGACCAGCACGTCACGCTCGCCGAGCGCGACGACCGCCCGCAGCTCCTCGAACAGCCGGCCCACGACCAGGTCCGCCTCCGCCTCCGACTCGGTCTCGAGCAGCAGGGCGAACGCGTCACCGCCGAGCCGGGCGACGACGTCGCCGCCGCGGGCGACGCGCCGCAGCCGCTCGGCGATCGCGACCAGCACGCGGTCACCCGCGGCGTGCCCGAGGCTCTCGTTGACCACCGTGAAGTCGTCGAGGTCGAGGCAGACCACGGTGACCAGCCGCCGGTCGCGCCGGGCGCGGGCGAGCGCGGCGTCGACGTGCTGGAGGAACAGGGCGCGGTTCGCCAGCCCGGTGAGCGCGTCACGCAGCGCGCGCTCGGCCAGCTGCGCCTCCAGTTCGCAGCGTTCCGTGACGTCGCGGACGGTCACGACCAGGCCGTCGAGGACGGGGTCGCCGAGCAGGCTGCGGACGGCGACGTCGCCGAAGCGCCACCGACCGTCGGTGTGCCGCAGCCGCAGGACGGCGCGGTGGGCGGTGCCGGGATCGGCGTGGGCCGTCTGCACGAGGGCGAACAGGCCCGCCTCGTCGTCGGGGTGGACGAGCCGGGCGAAGGGGAGCCCGGTGAGGGTCGCTGCCGGCGCGCCGAGGACGTCCGCGGCGGCCGGGCTGACGTAGTCCAGGCGCAGGTCGGCCGCGAGCACCGCGATCAGGTCGCCGGCCGAGTGGACGAGCGTCCGGTAGCGGCCGGCGGCCTGGCCCACGGCCCGGGCGCGGCGGGTCAGCACCAGCGTGGCGGCGGCGAGGCACCCGCCGGCCACCACCGCCAGCCATCCTCGGCCGATCCGCAGCGCCGACCCCCGGTCGGTCGACCGGCCGACGAGGTCGACCGCGGTCGTCATCCTGATTCCCCCGTCCCGCCGGTGCGCTGCCCGGTATGTCCCCTTCCTTCCGACGGCTGAAATGCTGGGTAGCTACTTGACTACGGTTGGCACGCGCTGGCGGTGGCTCCCTCGACGGCGAACGCGATCTCCGAGCAACCGGGCACCGCGCCGTGCGCGGTCGCGCGCTCGGCGAACGCGCGCAGCCCGGCGAGTTGCCGAGGGCCAAGGGAGAAGTCCAGCCGGCGGAAGTAGGCGGCCAGCGTCGCCGCGTCGAGGTCCTCCCATCGCGCCGCGCCGTCCGCCACCTCCGCGACGCGGGCGAGGGAGAGGTCGCGGGAGCGGACGAACGCGGTGTGCACCTCCGCGACCATGCGCGGGTGCGCGGCGGCGAACTCGCGCCGCACCGCCCAGACCGCGAACACCATCGGCAGCCCGGTCCAGTCCTTCCACGCCGCGCCGAGGTCGTGCACGCGCAGCCCGAGCCGGGGCCCGTCGCAGAAGGTGGCCCGCAGCGCCGGGTCGCCGATGAGCACGGCGGCCCGCGCCTCCTGCATCATCGCCGGCAGGTCGGGGGGGCAGGTGAAGTACGACGGGCGCACGCCGATCCGCTCCTCGAGCAGCATCTGGGCGAGCAGCACGCTGGTCCGGCTCGTCGACCCCAGGGCGACCGGCTCCGCGTCGAGCTCCCGGAGCGGCGTCTGGCTGACCAGGGTGACGGACAGCACCGGCCCGTCGCTGCCCACCGCGAGGTCGGGCAGCAGGAGCAGCGCGTCGGCGTGCCGGAGGTACTCGACGACGCTGATCGGCCCGATGTCGAGATCCCCGCGGACCAACGCGTCGTTGAGCCGGTCCGGGGTGTCCTTGTGCAGGTCGAGGTCGAGCAACGCGCCCGATCGGACGAGACCCCAGTACAGCGGGAGGCAGTTGAGGAACTGGATGTGCCCGACCCGTGGCCGGCGGGGCGACGAGCCGGTTCCCGCCGGGCCGCTCACACGGGCATCGGCCGCGGCACCGCACGGCGCGCCGGGTCGGGCCCGTCGTACTCGCGCACGACCTGGTAGCGCGTGGTGCGCTCGACCGGCCGGAACCCCGCGTCGCGGATCAGTTCGAGCAGGTCCTCACGGGTGAGCGTGTTCGGCGTACCGAACCCGTCGGCGTCATGGGTGATCTTGTATTCGACCACCGACCCGTCGAGGTCGTCCGCGCCGTAGCTGAGCGCGAGCTGCGCGAGCGTCAACCCGTGCATCACCCAGAAGCACTTCAGGTGGTCGACGTTGTCGAACAACAGCCGGGACACGGCGAAGGTCGTGAGCGCCTCGACCCCGGTCGCCATCGTCGTCCGCGCCTGCAACCGGTTGCGGGGGTCCCCCGCCGGGTCGTGCTGGTAGCGCAGCGGGATGAACACCACGAACCCGCCGGTCTCGTCCTGCAGCTCCCGAAGCCGCAGCACGTGGTCGACCCGGTGGCGCGGCTCCTCGATGTGCCCGTAGAGCATCGTCGCCGGGGTCCGCAGGCCCTTCGCGTGCGCCAGGCGGTGGATCCGTGACCAGTCGGGCCAGTGCGTCTCGTGATCGACGATCTGGCGGCGGACCTCCTCGTCGAAGATCTCCGCACCGCCGCCCGTCAGCGACTCGAGGCCGGCGTCGATCAGCTCGTCCAGCACCGCGTCGGCCGGCATGCCGGACAGCTTCTCGAACCAGTGGATCTCAGTCGCGGTGAACGCCTTGAGCGCGACGCCGGGCAGCGCCGCCTTCAGCTCGCGCAGCACCGCCGGGTAGTAGCGCCAGGGCAGGGTCGGGTGCAGCCCGTTGACGATGTGCAGCTCGGTGATCCCCTGCGGCTCCATCGCACGCGCCAGCCGGACCGCCTCCTCGATGCGCATCGTGTAGGCGTCCTTTTCGCCCGGTTTTCGCTGGAACGAGCAGTATGCGCAGGACGCCACGCAGACGTTGGTGAGGTTGAGGTGGCGGTTGACGTTGAAGTAGACGCGGTCGCCGCTGCGGCGGGTGCGGGCCGCGTGGGCGAGTTGTCCGAGCCAGGCCAGATCGTCGCACGCGTAGAGGTCCACCCCGTCGGCGTAGCCGAGCCGTTCCCCCGCCTGGATCTTCTCCTCGACCTCGCGCTTGCGCCGGGCGTCCATTGCGTGGTTCGTCCCCTCATCGGTGCCGGTCCGCACGAGGGTACGTCGCGTCCCCGTACGACCACGGGAGGGACGGGCGCCAAGGCCGGCGGCGAATCGCTGCGCCTGCCGCCCCCGGCCCGCGGCGCGAGACCGCCCCGCTCGCGTTCCGAATCCCCGTCTCGCACCCCCGTTTCCGCCGACTCGCCCGCATCCGTCCGCGGGACGCCGTACCGTGGCATTACACCAAACGGGTGACGAACGCACCCGGCCACGTGTACTACAGGCATGCGCCGTCGTCGGGGACGACACGGGAGGGGGAGCTCACGTGGAGAATCGCGAGCGACTGCTGACCCCGGGGGAGGTCGCGTCGTTGTTCCGCGTGGACCCGAAAACGGTCACGCGGTGGGCGGCGGCGGGACGGATCAGCAGCATCCGCACCCCGGGCGGCCATCGTCGGTTCCGCGAGTCGGAGGTGCGCGCGCTGCTGCGCGGGGAGTCGGAGGAAACCGCCGAGGCGCCCGAGGCGCCGGCGCCGCGCAGCCGCGCCGAGGCGGCGCCCGCCACCACCGGACCCGAGTCCCGCCGCGACTTCTGACGCGCGAGGCACGACCGAGGCGCGCCCGGGACCACTGAGCGCGCCGGGACCAGCTGAGCGCGCCCGGACGACCCGACCCGCCGCGACTAGTGGTCCTGCCCGTTAGTTCGTCTGTGATGGATTGGCCTGCCAGGCAGCAGGGTCGTTGAGGTAGAGCCCACACGCGCAGTCGAGGGCTTCTTCGGGGCTGCCTGCGGCGGATCCGCTGTGCAGGACGCTGTCTTGGT
>DATGDX010000109.1:0-2578 GCA_035310665.1 Mycobacteriales bacterium
ACGCGATCATCGCCTGCTCCGCCGCCGTGCCGCGCACCGGGTCGAGGATCGGGGTGTCGATGAACCCCGGATGCACCGAGTTGACGCGCACGCCACTGTCGGCCCAGTGCAGCGCGACGTTCTTGGTGAGGATGCGGACCGCCCCCTTCGCGGCGTGGTAGGCGGGAGAGGTTCCGAACCCGCCGCTGGCCCCGAAGATGGAGCTGATGTTGATGACGGAGGCGTGTGGGGACGCCTTCAGCAGACGAGCCGCGGCCTTGATGCCGAGGAAGACGCTGGTCTGCGTGACGGCGATGATGCGCTCGTACAGCTTCTTGCTGGTGTCCTCGATCACGCCGAGGTCGGAGACGCCGGCATTGTTGACGAGCACGTCGAGACCGTCGAACTCGCTCGCGGCTCGCTGCACGGCCGACGCCCACGCCGCCTCGTCCGCGACGTCGTGGTGGTGGAACACCGCCGTCCCGCGAGCCGAGCGGATCTCCGCGGCAACCGCTTCACCCGTTCGGTCGCGGATGTCGGTGACGACAACACTCGCGCCCTCCTCGGCCAGCCGCAGCGCGCTCGCCCGGCCGATGCCGCTGCCCCCACCGGTGACCAGCGCCACCCGCCCGCGCAACCTCGTCATGTGCACCCGCCCACCGCACGTGATGGTCCTCCCGACGGACCGAGCGCGGAGCAGTCTCGCACGGGCACGTGGGAAGCTGGTGGGACACCGGGCGCAGGCCGTGGGCTCGGCGTCCCGGGCGACCGGCCCGGGACGCCGAGGTTCAGGACGGCCGCGCCTTCTCCGGGATCTGCAGCGCGGCCGAGAGCGGGCGAGCCAGGAACCGCGCGTAACTCGCGGTGATGTGCGTCGCGTCGCGGTAGACGAGGTAGTTGCCGATGACCGCGGGGCAGCCGCCGTCGACGCACAGCCACCGCGTCGGGTCGACAACCCGACCATCGGCTCGCGTCACGGCGTCGCGCACCTCCTTCTCGGTCTGCCGGTACGGCCTCGCCTCGCGCAGCGGGGTGGTGCAGGCCTTGACGTCGTCCAGGTGCGCCGCCACGCAGTCGGGACCGGGGTCGGCGCGGTACGGCGTGTCGTTCAAGAACACGATCGACCGCGCCGCACCGTGCAGCTGGTTCATGGTCGAGGCCATCCCGGCACCCCAGTTCGACGAGGTCTGGCCTTTGATCGCGAAAGCACGGCGCGAGGGCGCGCGCGAACCGCACCGGGTTCTCGACGACCTGCAACGTGACGACGGCGAGCAGCAGGCCGACGAGCACCGAGAACAGATCGACCTCGAGACTCCGCTCCCGGTGGATGAACAGGGGGACCAGCGTCAGCAGTGGCCAGTGCCAGAGGTACCAGCCGTAGGAGACCCGGCCGATGCCGTCCAGCGGCCACCGTCCGAGCACTCGCTGCAGAGCGGTCTCCCGGGGACCGCACCCCGACAGGATCACGAGCGCGGTCCCGACCACGGGAAGGGCGACCGCGTAGCCCGGGAAGCGCGTGTGCTCGGTGAACAGCGTTATCGCGGCCACCAGCATCCCGAGACCGACCCAGCCGCACGCTTCGGGGATGCGCACCGCCCGGGAGGCGAGCACCGCGACGAGCGCACCGAGCGCGAGCTCGCACGCGCGGGCGTGCAGACCGAAGTACGCCCACGGCTGCGCCACGTTCGTCTGCCACACCGACGCTGCCAGCGAGGCGGCCACCACGACGGTGAGCACTGCCGCGAGCCCGGTGGGCAGGGAGCGCCGACGGGTGCGGAAGGCCAGCGCGACCAGCAGCATCAGCAGCGGCCAGACGAGGTAGTACTGCTCCTCGACGGCCAACGACCAGTAATGCTGCAGCAGCGACGGGGCCTTCTCGGCCGACAGGTAGTTCGCTCCCTCACTCGCCAGCTTGATGTTCATCCCGAAGAACGAGGTCCACATCGCGTCGACGGCGGTCGACTTCGCCGCGAGCGCGGACTGCAGCAGCCAGGAGAGGGCGACCGTCACCACGGCGACGAGGGAAGCGGCCGGCAGGAGGCGTCGCGCGCGCCGCGCGTAGAACTTCGGCAGCGAGATGCGGCCCGTCGCCTGCACCTCGGCAAGCAGATGTCCCGTGATCAGGAACCCGGAGATGACGAAGAAGACGTCGACCCCGACGTAGCCGCCGGGGATGACGGCCAGGCTCGCGTGGTAGAGGACAACCGCGAGGACGGCGATGCCGCGCAGCCCCTCGATGTCGGGACGGAAACGCCACGCCTGGCTCGGCGGGGGCGGTGCGGCGGGTTCCGGCTGCTTTGCAGGAGCGTCGAGGAGGGTCATCGGGCAGGACACCCTTTCGATGCCGGCATGAGCGGGAACAGATCCCGCAGAGCATCGGCACGGATGGCCGTTTGCTTGAGGCGGTCGCGTACGGGCACGCGCGTCGTCGCGACAGCTGCTCGACGAGTGAGTGACTAATCAGTTCGTAAGTAGCTGGACTTCGATCTCCTTTTCTGGTTGAATCGGTGCGTGCGGGACAACGACGGCCGAAAGCTCGACCACAAGACGCTGGAGACGCTGCGGGTCCGGGCGGTGCAGCAGATCGAGAACGGTGCGC
>DATGDX010000110.1:0-6578 GCA_035310665.1 Mycobacteriales bacterium
GGTCTTCTCCTCGCCGAGTTGCACGAGCGCGTCGTCGATTCGCCGCAGCACGTCCCGGCGCCGTTTGAGCTCCTCCCGGTATGTCCGGGTATCGGTGTGCCGGATTTCGACGGTCAGCTCGGCGAGCTTGGCCTCCACGACCTGTCGCAGCACGAGGACGTCCTCGGGGTTGAGCGGCAGCTCCACGTCGCCTCCTCAAATCCGCGCCGGGGGAACGGTATCGAGGTCGAAGCCGATGTCGAGCGCCGGCGCGGAGTGGGTGAGCGCGCCGACCGCCAGGTAGTCGACGCCGGTCTCGGCGACCTCCCGAGCCCGGTCCAGGGTCAGCCCACCGCTGGCCTCGACCGCGACACCCTCCGCCGTGCGGGCGAGCCGGACAGCCTCACGCAGCTGCGGGACAGGCAGGTTGTCCAGCAGCAGCAGGCGCGCGCCGGCGTCGATCGCCTCCCGCACCTGCCCGACGGTGTCGCACTCCACCTCGACCGGCAGCTCGGGGTGGGCGCGGCGGACCGCGCGCAGCGCGGCGGCGACGCCGCCCGCCGCGGCGACGTGGTTGTCCTTGACCAAGGCCGCGTCGCCGAGCCCCATCCGGTGGTTGACGCCGCCGCCGCAGCGCACGGCGTACTTCTCCAGCGCCCGCAGCCCCGGCAGCGTCTTGCGCGTGTCTCGGATGAGCGCGCCCGTTCCGGCGACCGCGTCGACCCACCGTCTGGTCAGCGTGGCGACACCGGACAGGTGGCAGAGCAGGTTCAGGGCGGTGCGCTCCGCGGTGAGCAGGTCACGAGTGGGACCGGCCGCGGCCATCACCCGGGTCCCGTCCTGCACCTCGGCACCGTCCGGCACGAGGACGTACAGGGCGCCGGCGCCGCTCAGCAGGCTGTCCAGCACCGCGGCGGCGACCGGGCCACCCGCCAGGACGCCGGGCGCGTGCGCGACGAAGGCCCCGCCCGCCGTCGCGTCCGCCGGCACCGTCGCCAGGCTCGTCACGTCCGGTCCGACCGCCAGGTCCTCGCGCAGCGCGGCGCGCGCGAGCGCCTCGACGGCCACGGGATCCAGCCCAGCGGCGCGCAGCGCCTCGTCGACCTCCGACCGCAGGCTCATGCCGCCGCTCGCACCGGTGCCCGGTCGACCCGCAGCGCGCCGTGCCGCAACCGAAGTCGCACGTGCGCGCGCCAGCCGGGCTGCGGCTCGGTCACGTCGACCCGCCGATGGCACCCCCGGCTTTCCAGGCGGGCGGCCGCGGCGACGGCGACGAGAGTCGAGACGGTGTGCGCGTTCGTCGCCTCGATGGTGGCAATGTGGCGCGCCGGTGCGTCCGACATCGGCACCGCACGCAGGTGGTCGAGCAGTCGCTCGAGCCCGATGGGGTCGCGGAGCACTCCGGCGGCCCGCGACATGTGCGTGGCCGTCTCGGAGCGCGTGGTCGCGGCAACGCAGCGGGCGGCGGCCGGCGGCGGCGCGGCGAGGGTGGCGGAGGGCAGCGACCGTGCCAGCCGACGCCCCGCCCACCGCCCGGTGACCACCGCCTCGACGAGGCTGTTGGAGGCGAGCCGGTTCGCGCCGTGCATCCCGGTGCAGGCCGCCTCGCCCACGACGTAGAGCCCCGGAACGGTGCTCGCGCCGTCGAGGCCGGTCTCCACCCCGCCGCACGCGTAGTGCGCGGCGGGAGCGACGGGGATGGGTTCGGTGACGGGGTCCACGCCCCGGGCTCGGCACGCGGCCACGACCGTGGGGAACCGGCGCTCCAGCGTCCCCGCGCCGAGCATCGTCGCGTCCAGCCACAGGTGGTCGTCGACCAGCCCGGGCTCCTCCGCCATGCGCCGGGCCATCGCCGTCACGACCACGTCGCGCGGCGCGAGGTCCGCGGCCGGGTGGACGCCGAGCATCACCCGACGGCCGGTCGCGTCGACCAGGACCGCTCCCTCGCCCCGGATCGCCTCGGTGACCAGGATCTGCTGGCCTCCGGAGTCGGGCCCAAGCCACAGCGCGGTCGGATGGAACTGGACGAACTCGATGTCACGGACGACGGCGCCGGCGCGCAGCGCGAGGGCGAGCCCGTCCCCCGTCGCGCCCGCGGGGTTCGTCGTCGCGGCGTACGCCTGGCCGATGCCTCCGGTGGCGAGGACGAGGACGCGGCAGCTCACCTCACCGGTCGACTGGATCGCCCCGTCCGGGGCCGCGCAGGCCACCGTCACCCCCGCGACCCGCCCGTCGGCGTCAAGCCGGGCGTCGCAGGCCACCGCGTGCGGCAGGACCTGCACCGCCGAGCCGTTCAGCCCGGCCAGCAGCACCCGCAACAGCTCGGCGCCGGAGGCGTCGCCTCCGGCGCGCACCACCCGGGCCGTCCGGTGCCCGCCTTCGCGGCTGAGCGCGAGCCGGCCCTCCCGGGTCGTGTCGAACCGGGCACCGAGGCGGCGCAGTGACGCGACCGCGGTGGGGGCGGCCGCGACGAGGGCGCGGACCGCGGCGTCGTCGCACAGCCCCGCGCCGGCCCGCAGCGTGTCCTCGACGTGGTCCGGCACGCGATCCGTCGGGTCGTTCACCGCGGCCAGCCCGCCCTGGGCCCAGCGGGTCGCGCCGTCGCCGAGGTCTCCCTTGGTCATCATCAGCACGGAGCGGCCCGCGGCGGCCACGGTCAACGCGCAGGACAGCCCGGCGGCTCCCGAGCCGACGACCACGACGTCGACGCAGCGCTGCCAGGTCGGGGTCGGGACCGCCAGCCGCGCCGGCAGTGGCCCCAGCCGCGCCGCCGGCAGTGGCCCCAGCCGCGCCGGCAGTGGCCCGGGGTCAGGCATGGTTCGCCACCCCCGCCCCGATCGTCACCATCCGGTCCACCGCGCGGCGGGCCCGCGCCGCCACGGTCTCCTCGACCGTGATCTCGGCGACGCCGTCCCGCAGGCAGCGCAGCAGCTTCTCCGGCGTGATCAGCTTCATGTAGTGGCAGACCGCGCGCGGGTTGACCGGTTCGAAGGCCGCCCGCGGGTTGGCGCGCCGAAGCTGGTGCAGCATCCCGGTCTCGGTGGCGACGAGGACGCTGGTCGCGGTCGTCCGCCGGGCCCGCTCGACCATTCCGCCGGTCGACAGGACGTGCGTCCGCTGCGCCGGGAGATCGCCCGTCGAGGCCAGCCACAGCGCGGCGGTCGCGCACCCGCACTCGGGATGCACGAACAGCTCGGCGTCGGGGTCGGCGGCGACGCGCTCGCGCAGGTGGGCGGGGCTGATCCCGGCGTGGACGTGGCACTCCCCGAGCCAGACCCGCACGTTGTCGCGGCCGGTGACGCGCCGCACGTGGGCGCCGAGGAACTGGTCGGGCAGGAACAGCACCTCCTGCTCGCGCGGGACCGACTCCACCACGGCCACCGCGTTCGCCGAGGTGCAGCAGATGTTGGCCTCGGCCTTGACCTCCGCGCTGGTGTTCACGTACGCGACGACGACGGCTCCGGGGTGCTCGCGGCGCCAGGCACGGACGTCCGCCGCGGTGATCGTGTCGGCGAGGGAGCACCCCGCGGCGGGGTCCGGAAGCAGGACCGTCCGGTCCGGGGCCAGGATCTTGGCCGTCTCGGCCATGAAGTGCACCCCGCAGAACACGATCGTTTGCGCGGTGCTCGCCGCCGCGATCCGCGAGAGCGCGAGGGAGTCACCCACGTGGTCCGCGACGTCCTGGATCTCTGGGCGCTGGTAGTTGTGGGCGAGGATCACCGCGTCTCGCTGGCTCGCCAGCCGGCGTACCTCGTCCTGCCATCCGCCTGCGGTCACCGGCTCTCCCGTCGCCCGGTTTTCGACTCGTAGTCGAGAACTGTGGGCGGAACGGTAGCATGCCGGCGATGGCCGCATCGATGATCGCCGGCCCCGCCGCCGACGCCGGGGTCGCGGCGCACGAGGCCCTCGGCGTCGTCCTGCAGGTGCGCGACCGCGAGCTGAGGGTCCTGCTCTGGCAGCGGGCGCGCTCGCCCGACCTCGGGGCCTGGGCCCTGCCCGGTGGCCGGTTGGCCGGGGACGAGACGCTGGGCGCCTCCCTCGCCCGGCACCTGGCCGCCAAGGTCGACGTCACCGAACTGGCGCACCTCGAACAGCTGGAGACGCGCAGCGACCCGCACCGGATGCGGTCGGGGCGGGTCGTCGCGACCGCGTACCTCGGCCTGATCCCGAGCCACGTCGACCCGGCGATCCCGCCCGACACGACCTGGCACCCGGTGGCCTCGCTGCCGCCGATGGCGTTCGACCACGGGTCGATCGTCGAGTCGGGGGTGGCCCGGCTACGCGCCAAGCTGTCGTACACGAACATCGGCTTCGCGCTGGCGCCGCCGACGTTCGTCATCTCGCAGCTGCGCGAGATCTACCAGGCGGCCCTCGGCCACGACGTGTCGGCGACGAACCTGCAGCGCGTGCTGCTGCGCCGCGACGTGCTCGAACCGACCGGGTGCACCGACGTCCGCCACCCCGCGGGTGGACGGCCCGCGACGGTCTACCGGTTCCGCACCGCCCGGCTGGAGGTCACCGACCAATTCGCCGTGCTGCGCCCGCCCGGTCGCCGGGACCGGTGAGCGCACCCGCGCTCGCGGTCAGCGAGGATCGCCGTCCGCCTCGGCCGGCGGCACGTTGGCGGTGTGGCGGAACACGTTCGACGGGTCCCACACCCGCTTCACCCGGCGCAGGCGCTCGTATGTCGCCGGGTCGTACGCCGCGCACGCGTGCGCCGCGTCCTCGTCGGAACTGAAGTTCAGGTACTCCCCGCCGCTCGCGTACGGCGCCGCCTGCTGCACCAGCCGCCGGGCCCACACCCGCTGCGCGGCGTCCTCGGTGGGCTCGACGTACACCGCGAGCGGGTGGAAGAACCACCCGGCCTCGCGATGCGCGAACGCCGCCGTCTCCGGCGGCCACTCCCGGACCGCCCGGCCCAGCGGCGTAAAGATCGCCTGCGACTGCGGCGAGCCAGGGCCGAACGCGTCCGCCACGCCGGCGACCAACTCGGGGGTCGGCGAGCGCAGGTAGGAGGCGGACCAGTAGTTGCGGAACCCGGGCCGGTTGGCGAGGTCGGTCATCGCCTGCAGCTCGAGGTACGACCGGCGCGCGACGTCGTCGACCAGCGGCGGCGCGACCCGCCGCAGCGGCGCGAGCACCCGCGCCCCCGCGTCGAGGTCGGCGCCAACCCAGGTCAGGATCAGCGTGACGATCGTCCGTCGCCCCGTCCCCGCGGGCAGGCGGGGGGTCCGGGGCGTCACCTCGACGACGAGCGAGCCACCCACCTCGGGCGGGGCGCTGGCGCTGAACGCGGAGTACGCCGCGGCGACGTCGGCGGCCCGCTCGCCGGGGTAGCAGACGACGCCGCCGGCGACGACCGGGCCCACCGGGTGCAGCCGGTAGGTGAACCGGGTCACGACGCCGAAGTTGCCGCCGCCGCCACGCAGCGCCCACAGCAGGTCGGGCTCGTGGTCCTCGTCCACCGTGACGACGCGGCCGTCCGCGGTCACCAGCTCGGCGCCGAGCAGGTTGTCGCAGGTCAACCCGTGCAGCGGGGACAGCCAGCCGTGCCCGCCGCCGAGCGTGAGCCCGGCGATCCCAGTCGTCGTGACCCGGCCGCCCGGCGTGCCGAGCGCGTGCCGTTGCGTCGCCACGTCCACGTCGGACCAGCGGGCACCGGCCTGCGCGTCGGCGACCCGCCGCACGGAGTCGACCCGGACCGCGCGGAGCAGGGACAGGTCGACGACGAGGTCACCGGAGGTGGCGTGACCGGCGACGCCGTGTCCGCCCGAGCGGACGGACAGGCTCAGTCCGTGCGCGGTGGCGAACCGCACGGCGCTGACCACGTCGGGCACCCCCGCCGCCTGCACGATCACCTCGGGGCGGTGCTCCACCGCCGCGTTGTACAGCCGCCGGGCGTCGTCGTACGCGCCGTCGAGCGGGGTGAGGACCCGCCCGGTGATCCTGCCCGACAGCGCCCGCACGTCCCGCGAGGGGACGTGGACGCGGTCGGCGGGTCTGCCGGGCACGGGACGGCGCGGCGTCGACGTGGCCCTCGCGAGACGTCAGATGGTCTGCTGGGAGAGGACGTCGAGGTTGCGGAAGACCGGCGGGCCCTCGCAGACCTGCGCGATGCGGGCCGCGATCTGCGAGATCTCCGGCAACTCGGAGTTGCGCCTCGCGTCCTCGTCGGACGGGAATTCCACGATCTGCACGAAGGTGTCGTCCCGGTCACGGTCACGGCAGAGCACGAGGCGCTGCGCCGTGCGCTTGCCCTCCGTCGCGCGCAGCCATTCGGCCTCCAGCGCCTCGAACTCCTCCACGCGCCGTGTCCGGAACTCGATGATCTGCACGAATGCCATCGCCGGCCTCCTCACTCCGCACGCCGGGCCCGGGAGCATCGTGCTGCACCCGGCCCGTGCGCGGAAGCCGGACACTTGCAGGGCCTCGGCCGAACGGGGCCGACGGACTACTCGCCGCGCTTCTGGTGCGGGATTCCGGCGAGCAGGGCGCGCACCTCGCTTTCCCGGTAGCGGCGGTGGCCGCCGAGCGTCCGGATCGAGGTGAGCTTGCCGGCCTTCGCCCACCGCGTGACCGTCTTCGGGTCGACGCGGAAC
>DATGDX010000111.1:0-7614 GCA_035310665.1 Mycobacteriales bacterium
GCCCGCCCTACACCTCGAGGAGCTCGGCTTCCTTGTGCTTGAGCAGGTCGTCGATGGTCTCGACGTACCGGTGGGTGACCTTCTCGAGCTCCTTCTCCGCCCGCACCACCTCGTCCTCGCCCGCGTCGCCGTCCCGGGCGAGCTTGTCGAGCGCGTCCTTGGCGTGCCGGCGCACGTTCCGGATCGAAACGCGCGCCTCCTCGGCCTTGTGCCGGGCGACCTTGATGTACTCCCGGCGGCGCTCCTGGGTGAGCTGCGGGAAAACGACGCGGATGATCGTGCCGTCGTTCGTCGGGTTCACCCCGAGGTCGCTGTTGCGGATCGCGCGCTCGATCGCGGCGAGCGAGGACTTGTCGTACGGCGTGATGACCGCCATCCGCGGCTCGGGAACGTGGAACGACGCCAACTGGTTCACCGGCGTCGGTGACCCGTAGTAGTCGGCGAGTATCTTGCTGAACATCGCCGGGTGCGCGCGGCCGGTCCGGATGCCGGCGAAATCGTCCTTGGCGACCTCGATCGCCTTCGTCATCTTCTCCTCGGCCTCGAGGAGGGTGTCGTCGATCACGCTCGCGCTCCTGGTGCGTCGGCCCTACGCCATCGGCCCTGCGAGATCTCGCGCCACGAGATGTCGCCCTACGGGTTGCGTCCCTGCCAACTGGTCTACTGGTCTGCCAACTGGTCTGCCAACTGGTCTGCCAACCGGTCCACTAACTGGCACTCACTCGGACCGACAGCCTAGAGGTCCCCCGGCGCGACCAGTGTGCCGATCTTCTCGCCGCGCACCGCGCGGACGATGTTCCCCTCGCCGAGGAGGTCGAACACCACGATCGGCAGGCGGTTGTCCATGCAGAGGCTGATCGCCGTCGCGTCCATCACCTTGAGCCCGCGGGCGAGGACCTCGGCATAGTCGAGCCGGTCGAAGCGGACCGCCTCGGGGGTCGTCCGCGGATCAGCGTCGTACACCCCGTCCACATGCGTGCCCTTGAGCACCGCCTGCGCGCCGATCTCCAGCGCGCGTTGCGCCGCGGTGGTGTCGGTGGAGAAGAACGGGGCGCCGAGGCCGGCACCGAAGATGACGACGCGGCCCTTCTCGAGGTGCCGGATCGCCCGGCGGGGGATGTAGGGCTCGGCGACCTGGCCCATCGCGATCGCTGTCTGCACGCGGGTCTCGACGCCGAGACGCTCGAGGAAGTCCTGCAGGGCGAGAGAGTTGATCACTGTGCCGAGCATGCCCATGTAGTCGGCGCGCGCCCGGTCCATCCCGCTCTCGGACAGCACCGCGCCGCGGAACATGTTGCCCCCGCCGACGACCACGGCGATCTCTACGCCGGCGCGGAGCACCTCGGCCACGGCGTCGGCGATGTGCGCGACGACCGCGGGGGCGATGCCGAGCCCCTCACCGCCGGCGAACGCCTCGCCCGACACCTTCAGCAGCACCCGCTGCCACAGTGGGGGCGACAGTGGGTCCGGCGGGCAACCGGAGTCGGGGTCAGCGGCAGCGATCGACCCGGGACTCGTCACGGTCGGCCTCCTCGTCGTCGGTCGCCTCTACCTCGGGCAGTCTGGCCCACGCGGTGGCTGCGGCGCCCGCGTCGCGGCCGAGGGCGTCAGGGCTGGCCGACCTTGTACCGGGCGAACCGGCGTATCTCGATCTTCTCCCCCAACGCGGCGCTGGCCTCGTCGAGCAGGGCCTGGATCGTCTTCTTGTTGTCCTTGACGAACGCCTGCTCGAGCAGGCAGAACTCCTTGAAGTAGCCCTGGACCCGCCCTTCGACGATCTTGGGTACGGCGGCGTCGGGCTTGCCCTCCTCGCGGGCGATCTTCTCGTAGATCGCCCGCTCCGCCTCGATCACCTCGACCGGCACCTGGTCGTGGCTGAGGTACAGCGGGTTCATCGCGGCGATGTGCTGCGCGACGTCGCGGGCGAGGTCCTGGAACTGGGCCGTCTTGGCGACGAAGTCGGTCTCGCAGTTCACCTCGACGAGGACGCCGACGGTCGGGGGGAGGTCGGGGCTCGACTTGTGCAGGTAGGCGTGCACGAGCCCGTTGCCCGCCACGCGCCCCTCGCGCTTCTTGACCCCGGCGAGGCCCTTCTCGCGCAGGGCCTCGACCGCCTTGTCGAAGTCGCCGCCGGCGTCGGTCAGCGCCCTCTTGCAGTCCATCATCCCGGCGCCGGTCGCCTCGCGGAGCCGCTTGACCTCCGCGGCGCTGATGTCAGCCATGTCGTCGTCTTTCTTCGTCTCGTCGGGGTGACGTCTTTCGGGGGCTTGATCGGAGTGACTGGCCGGCCAGCGCCTCAGGTCCCGTCCTCCTCCACGGCCGCGGGCGCCTCATCCGCCCCGGCCGCCTCAGGGGGCCCGGCCGCCTGACCGTCGCGGTTCTGCTCGTCAGCCGGGGCGGGCACCGCCACCGCCTCGCCGGACAGCAGTTGCTGTTCCCACTCGGGCAGCGGTTCGTCGGTCCCCAACTCCGCACCCGGTTGCGGCTCCTCGTCACCAGCCGACGCCCCGGCCCGCGCGATGAGCCCGTCGGCGACGGCGTCCGCCACCACACGGGTGAGCAGGCTGATGCTGCGGATCGCGTCGTCGTTGCCGGGGATCGGGTAGTCGACCTCGTCCGGGTCGCAGTTGGTGTCCAGGATCGCGACGACCGGGATGCCGAGCTTGCGAGCCTCCCCGACGGCGATGTGCTCCTTCTTGGTGTCGACGACCCAGATCGCGCTGGGCACCCGCGTCATGTCCCGGATCCCGCCGAGCGTGCGTTCGAGCTTCTCCTTCTCCCGCTGCAGGACCAGGCCTTCCTTCTTGGTCATCACCGTGGTCGGGCCCGTCTGCTCGAGCGTCTCCAGCTCCTTCAGCCGCTGTAGCCGCTTGTAGACGGTGGAGAAGTTGGTGAGCATCCCGCCGAGCCACCGCTGGGTCACGAACGGCATCCCGACCCGCTTCGCCTCGCGCTCGATCGCCTCCTGAGCCTGCTTCTTCGTTCCGATGAACAGGATCGACCCGCCGTGCGCGACCGTCTGCTTGATGAAGTCGTAGGAACGGTCAATGAACGTCAGCGACTGCTGCAGGTCGATGATGTAGATGCCGTTGCGCTCGGTGAAGATGAACCTCTTCATCTTCGGGTTCCACCGCCGGGTCTGGTGCCCGAAGTGCACGCCGCTTTCCAGCAGCTGCTTCATGGTGACGACGGCCATCGCCGTGCGTCCTCCCTCCGCTCTCGGTTACGGCAGGAGCCGGATGGCGCCTGCCCCTGACGCCCCACGCCGCGCCGCGCCGGTGCCGCCGAGCGGACACCGGACCGAGAGGCGCACCTCCGCGCGGGCGGGCTGGTGCGGAGGGAGGGCGTGCGAAATCGGCTCGGACGAGCCGCCGCCGGCCAGTGTACGCGGGTGACCCCCGCGCTGCCCGGGCAGCCGGCGGCGATCGCGTCTCGACCCCCAACTGTGCGTGGCCTTGGCCCCGTCCCCAGAATCGCGCCGACCCGTGTCACCGGGCCACGCCGCCCGAGACGGTGCGGACATGCCACAGTCGCGCCGCGCCGCCCTGGTCACCGGTCTGGTCACCGCCCTGGTCGCCGCCGGGCTGTTCCTGCTGGCCGGGCTGTTCCTGCTGGCCGCGCTCCCCGCGGCCGCCGACGTTCCCTCACCCCGCTGGCGATCCCCGCTCGACGGGCCACGCGTGGCACGCGAGTTCGCCCCGCCGGCCGCTCCCTATGGCCCCGGCCACCGGGGGGTCGACCTGGCGGCCCCCCGCGGGTCTCCCGTCCGCGCGGCGGGCGACGGGGTGATCGGCTATGCGGGGTGGCTTGCCGGGCGGCCCGTGGTCAGCGTGGTGCACGGCGAGCTGCGGACGACCTACGAGCCGGTGGTCCCGACGCTGCCCATCGGGGCGCGCGTGGCGGCCGGCGACGTGATCGGCCACCTCGCGGAAGCACCGACCACTGTGCCGGTCCCGACGTCACGTGCCTGCACTGGGGACTCCGCCGCGGCTCGGTCTACCTGGACCCGTGGGCGCTGCTGCGGCCCGAGGTGCGGCTGCTCCCCCTGGACGGATCGCCCGCGCCGACGTCCGTCCGCGCTCCGGTCGCGGGCCCGGCAGCCTCCTCGGCGCCGTCTTCCGCGCCGCCGTTGCAGTCGGCCGCTCCTGCGGTCGGGCCCCGCTGCCGTGGCCCCGGCGCCGGGTGTTTCCCTCTCGCCCGACGACTCCGCCCGCGCCCCCGCCTCGCGGCTCGCGCACCCGGCGCTGCTCGCACCGCTCGGCGCGGCCGTGGTCGCGGTCGGTTCCACCGTGGCCCGCCGCTCCCGGTCGCGCGGCATGCCACCTCCGACCGGGCCGCCGTTGGCCTCGAAGGTCATAGACCTCGCCGGCGAGCGGGTGCGCCGCGCGACGGTGCCGACGGTCAACCGGCGCGACGCGGGCGGGGGCCTCGGGTGAGATTCGCGAGCGGGGCGGGGCGGGTGTCAGCGGTCGCGAGGCTCCGCGAGCTTGCCGCGCAACTGGAGGACCGCCTTGGTGTGCACCTGGCAGATCCGGCTCTCGGTGACGCCGAGTACCTGACCGATCTCCGCGAGCGTCAGCCCCTCGTAGTAGTAGAGCGTGACGACGATCTTCTCCCGCTCCGGGAGCGTGTTGATCGCGCGCGCCAGCAGGAGCTTCGTTTCCTCGGACTCGAACGCGGCAACCGGATCTTCCGCCTTCGTGTCGACGAGGCTGAGACGATCACCCTTCTCGCCGCCCACGTTGAGCAGCTCGTCGAGCGCGACCACGTTGACGAACGACACCTGACTGAAGATCGTGTGCAGGTCGTCGAGCGAGATGCCGAGCTCGGCCGCGACCTCCGCCTCGGTCGGCGTCCGATGCAGCTTCGACTCGAGAGAGGCGTAGGCCTTCTCGACCTCCCGCGCCTTGTACCGCACCGAGCGCGGAATCCAGTCGATCGCGCGAAGCTCGTCGATGATCGCGCCCTTGATCCGGCTGATCGCGTACGTCTCGAACTTGATGGCCCTCTCGATGTCGAACTTCTCGATCGCGTCGATGAGGCCGAAGATCCCGTACGAGACCAGATCCGACTGCTCGATGTTCGGGGGGAGGCCGACGCCGACGCGGCCGGCGACGTACTTCACCAGCGGTGAGTAGTGCAGGATCAGCCGGTCACGCAGCTCGCGGTCGCCGGACTCCTTGAACCTGCGCCACAGCTCGCGCAGGGCCGCGTCCCTGGGTCCCTGCCCGCCGCCGGACTCGTCCGCGCCGCTCGCCGGTTCCTCGCGTCGGCGTCGGTCCTCCGGTTCGCCGGGCGCGGCGGTGTCGGCCGGACGCGCGACGAGAGCCGCGCCGTCACGCTCGGGGGTGCGCCCGGACATACGTGTCCCTCAGTCGCTCAACGGAGACGTGCGTGTAGAGCTGTGTCGTAGCGAGCGTAGCGTGACCGAGAAACTCCTGGACGCTTCTAAGGTCCGCGCCGCCCTCGAGCAGATGCGTCGCCGCGGCGTGCCGCAGGGCGTGCGGACCGACGTCGGGTACGCCGGGAACCAGGGCGACCGCTCGGTGGACGATCGCTCGCGCGACCCTCGGGTCGAGCCGCCCGCCGCGCGCCCCGAGGAACAGCGCGTCACCGCTGCGCGCGGTGACGAGGCCCGGGCGCGCGTCGTGCAGCCACCGTCGCAGGGCGTGCGCGGCGGGGAGACCGTACGGGACCGTCCGCTGCTTGCCGCCCTTGCCGAGCACCCGGACCACCCGGCGCCGGTCGTCGACGTCACCGACGTCCAACGCGCACAACTCGCCGACCCGGATGCCGCCCGCGTAGAGCAGCTCGAGCACCGCCCGGTCGCGCACGCCGATCGGGGTGGACTCGCCCGCCGGCTCCGCGGTCGCGAGCACGGTGGAGACCTGGTGCTGGTCGAGCACGGCCGGCAGCCGCCGGCGGCCGGCGGCCACGGTGAGCCGCACCCCTGGGTCGGCCGGCAGGACGCCGCGCCGGGCCCCCCAGGCCGTGAACGCGCGAGCCGCCGCGGCTCGTCGGGCCAGGGTCGCGCGGGCCCGCCCGGAGGTCTGCAGAAGGGCGAGCCAGCTGCGCAGCACGGCCAGGTCGACCCCGGGCAGCTCGCGGACGCCCATCCGCCGCGCGTGATCCAGCAAGCTGGTCACGTCACCGTGGTAGGCGCGGATCGAGTGCGGCGACAGGGCGCGTTCGAGCCGCAGGTGCCGGACGAACTCGTCCCGCGCCTCGCGCAGTCCCGGCGGCAGGTCTGCGTCAGGCGGGTCACCGTCCGGCGTGCCCTCGCCGGGGGCAGGACGGTGGGCCATCACCCGACGGTGCCCGGACGGGGGACGCCGGGTCAAGTGGAGGTCACGCGCGGGCCGCGGATCTCCGGTGGTCGGATCCCCGGGTGGTCCGATCACTGGGGCGCCCCCGACCCGCGCGCCGCGGCGGTCAGCCGCCAGCCGGAGGTGACCCGTTCCACCAGCCCCTCGGCCCACAGCGCGCCGAGACAGCGACCGACGGTCGTCGCGTCGACGCCGGCGACCACGACGATCGACGCCGGGCCGGCGCCGCGACGGACCGGGACCGCCTCCAGCACCCGACGGGTCGTGGCGTCCAGGTGGTCACGCCGGCGCGCCGGACCCTGCAGCGGGAGCGCAAGCTCACCGATCGCCCCGACCTCCTCGATCACCTCCCCCGCGCGGGTCACGCAAGTGGCACCCTCCCGAAGCAACCGGTGACAGCCGACCGACATCGGGGACGTGACCGGGCCGGGCCGGCCATGACCAGCCGACCGAGCTCGCGAGCGTGCCGCGCCGTGTTCAGCGCCCCGCTGCGCGCCGCGGCCTCGACGACCACCGTCCCGCGCGTCAGGGCGGCGATCACCCGCTTGCGGACGAGGAACCGCAGACGGGCGGGCGCGGCGCCGGGTGGCCAATCGGTGACGAGCAGCCCCTCGTGCGCGATCCGGTCGAACAGCGTGTCGTGGCCGCGCGGGTAGGGGACGTCGATCCCGCTGGCGAGCACCGCCACGGTGGCACCGCCCGCGGCCAGCGCCCCCCGGTGGCTCGCCGCGTCGACCCCGAAGGCGCCGCCAGAGACCACCGCCCACCCGGCGTCGGCCAGATCGGCGGCGAGCTCGCCGGACACGTGCTCGCCGTACGCCGTCGCCGCGCGGGCACCGACGACCGCGACCGAGCGCACCGCGACCAGACGCAGGTGACTGCCGCCGCGAAGCCACAGCCCGAACGGCCGCGTCGCGTGCAGGTCGTCGAGTTGGCTGGGCCACTCCGCGTCGCCCGGGCAGACGAACCGCCCGCCCAGCCGGTCGACCGTCTCGAAGATCCCGGGCGGGGTCGGCGGCCGCGGCCCGGATGGACAGATCGCCCGCGGTCGGGAGCGGCAGGCGCCCGCCGCGGATCTCCTCCCACACCCGCGCGGCACCGATCAGGGCCACGGGCTCCCACCGCTGGGTCACCGGGCTCCGCCACTCGGGTGAGCGCGGCCCGGGCCAGCCGCTCCTCGTCGCTCACCGTCGCGCCACCCCCGTCCGCAGGTACAGCGCGTCCAGGACGTCGTCTCGGATGGGGTGCGGGCGCCCGGACAGATCGGCCAGCGTCCAGGCGACCCGCA
>DATGDX010000112.1:0-2666 GCA_035310665.1 Mycobacteriales bacterium
CGAACAGTCACTCAGGACATCCCCTTAAGGTAGGGCTTTCAATTCAGGGGCCACCCGGTCCGGGCGCCACTTCCTTCGACCCTACCCGTGGCTCAGAACACTAGAAAGCTCCTATCACCCCCGCCGGGAACCCGACGTCGCGAATGCGGGACGGTGTCGCTGTCCTTGACACGAGCGGCTTGACAGAGCGACTAAAGATCGTTAACGGCGGGGGTTACAGACTCTGCTGACAGGCGATGCAGCCTGCGCTATGCCGGTGGCATGAGGTATCCCGAGGGTGGTGGGCTCGACGCGGAGGAGCGTGCCCGGCGGGAACGGGTGCGGTTGGCCGCGGCGGAGTGGATCGAGGAGGGCGCTAGCGACCGGGAGGTGGCCACCCGGTTCCGGGTGACCCGGATGTCGGCGAACCGGTGGCGGCGGGCGCTGACCGCCGGCGGGCGGCCGGCGCTGGCGTCGAAGGGGCCGGGTGGGGCGCGCTGCAGGCTCAGCCCCGCGCACCTCGGCGAGCTGCCGGTGCTGCTCGACGCCGGCCCGGCCGGGTGGGGATGGGACGACCAGTGCTGGACGCTGGCCCGCATCGGCGAGGTGGTACGCCGCCGGTTTGGGGTGAGCTACACCCTGGCCGGGCTGGACCTGCTGCTGCACCGGCTCGGCTGGAGTGTGCAGGTGCCGGCCCGGCGCGCCGCCGAGCGAGATGAGGCGCAGCTCGCCGCCTGGCGGGAGGAGACCTGGCCGGTGATAAAAGGACGGCGGCGGACCTGGGCGGCTGGCTGGTCTTCGAAGACGCATCCGGCCAGCGGCGCAGGCCGTCCCAGGGCCGTACCGGGGGCCGCCGGGGCCGCACGCCGGTGGTGCAGGTGACCGCGGCCAACAGCCCGCGGCTGTCGCTGGCCGCGCTGGTGGCCACCACGCCCAGGCACCGCCCGCGGCTGAGCTACCGCACCCACCCCGGCCGCCGAGGGAGCGGGCGGCGCAAGGGGCTCACCGAGGTCGACTACGCCGCCCTCCTGGACGCCGCCCATCAGCAGCTCGGCGGGCCGCTCGTGCTGGTCTGGGACAACCTCAACACCCACCTCAGCGCGGCGATGGCCGAGCTGGCGGCGGCCCGGCCCTGGCTGACGGTCTACCGGCTGCCGCCGTACGCCCACGAGCTCAACCCGGTCGAGCCGGTGTGGTCGCACCTGAAGCGATCCCTGGCCAACCTCACCAAGCACACCATCACCGAGCTGACCGCGCTGGTAAAGACCCGGCTCAAACGGATGCAGTACCGCCCCGGCCTGCTCGCCGGCTTCCTCGCCGGCACCGGGCTCGACCTCGGACCCCTCTTGTAACCCCAGCCCTTGAAGGTCTTTAGAGCGTGTCTCATGTGGTGAGCTTCTTGTAGCAGGTCAGGGTGGCCGCCAGGGTGAGGAACGCGCAGAACAGCCGGGCGGAGCGCTCATAGCGTAGGGTCAGCCGCCGGTAGCCGGTCAGCCAGGCGAAGGAGCGCTCGATGATCCGGCGGTGCCGGCCCAGCCGGGTGCTGGTCTCCACCCCACGGCGGGCGATGCGCGGGGTGATCCCGCGAGCGTGCAGCCAGGCCCGCAGGTGCTCGTAGTCATACCCCTTGTCGGCGTGCAGCTTGGCCGGGCGCCGGCGCCGCGGGCCACGGCGGGAGCGCACGGCCGGGACGGCCTGCACCAGCGGCATCAGCCCGAGGCTGTCATGGGTGTTGGCCGCCGAGACGGCCACGGCTAGCGGCAGCCCCGTGGCGTCGGTGAGCACGTGCAGCTTGGAGCCGGGTTTGCCGCGGCCGACCGGGTTCGGGCCGGTCAGCTCGCCCCTTTTTTGGCCCGCACGCTAGCCGCGTCCACGACCGCGCGGGACCAGTCGATCATCCCCTGTTCGCCGAGCCGGTCCAGCACCGCCCGGTGCAGCCGGCGCCACAGCCCGGCCTGGGTCCAGGTGGCGAACCGGCGGTGCGCGGCCGCCTTGGACACGCCGAACTCCGCGGGCAGGTGCCGCCAGGCACAGCCGGCAGTCAGCACGTAGACGATCGCGGTGAACACCGCCCGGTCGTCGACGTAGCGGGTGCCGCCGCCCTGCAGACGCTGCCGCTGCGGCGGGATGAGCGGCTCGACAATCTCCCACAACCGGTCGGGCACCAGCGTCTGACCCAACCGTTGCGCCACGAGCAGGAGCAACGCCGGGCAGGTCAGCAATCATCCACATGAGACACGCTCTAAGACCCGTAGTAGACTGGTATCGCAATGGCCCCACCGGTGATTCGGCTTCTGTGGAAGGAACTGATTCTACCGGTCTGTGGCCGCCGCCCTGTCAGAGGCTGATCAAGTCTTCTGAATAACGCTCACCTGCTCGCCGGCCGCGGCAAGCGCGCCGCGGTCGTCTACACCAGCGCCGTCTGGGGGCCACCGCTCGGCTCGGAGTTCGACCGCGACTTCCAGTCCACCTACTTCAACGACTGGCTCGCCTGGACCGGCATCACCGACATCAGCGAGATCCGTTTTCACCCCACTCTCACCGGCGACGCCGACCAGGCCCGCCGCGCCGCCCACGCTGCCGCGCGGGACGCCGCCAAGACCTTCTGAGCATCGACCCCCTGCTGCCCGGCGACTGCCGGGCGGCCTCACCCCCACCACCGGAGGTCCCGTATGACCGCGACGATC
>DATGDX010000113.1:0-4085 GCA_035310665.1 Mycobacteriales bacterium
GAGCGACCCCCCGTCGAGCTGTGCGGCCACGGTGCCGCCGTAGTGCTCGACGAGGCGGCGGACGACATAGAGCCCCATGCCCGCCCCCTCGCGCTCCCGGGTCGTCGACGTGTCGGCCCGGCCGAACGGTTCGAACAACTCGCCCAGCCGGGACTCGTCCAGCCGTCCCGTCTCGTTGCTGATCGTCACGATCGCCCAGTCGTCGTCCCGCCAGGCCGCGAGCCTGACCGGGCGGTCGGGACGGCCGTGGACGATCGCGTTGTCGAGCAGGTTGGTGAGCACGTGGCGCAGGGGGGTCCACGGGACCCGGACCGCGAGGTCCGGTCCGACCGAGATCGAAATCCGCGGGCGGCGGCCGGTGTGCGCGGCCCGGACCGCGTCCGCCGCGTCGCCCGCGACCGCGGCGACCGGCGCCGAGTCGAGGCACTCGCCGCGGTCCGGCTGCGCCGCGGCGAGCATGTTGTCGATCAGACGGCCGAGCCGGTCGGCGGCGGCGAGACCGCGGGAGAGCAGTTCGGCCTGCTGCTGTGCGGGCAACCGGTCGCCGTGCCGCTGCAGCAGTTGCAGCGTCCCCCGGATCCCGGTCAGCGGGGTGCGGAACTTGTGACTGACGGTGCCCACGAGGTCCTGCCGCAGCCGCATGAGCTGCTCCTGGCGGGACAGGACGCTGTCGTGCCCGGCGTACAGCTGGTCCCGGTAGCTGCCCTCCCGGCGCCGGGCCGCGCGGCTGTACCGCCAGTACACGAACAGCGCCGCGGACTGGGCGAGGATCGCGACCGCGTGGACCGTGGCCCACACCCACGGGCCGGTGGCGTGGGTGAACACCCCGGGGTCGAGGACGCCGACGATCCCGTGCTCGAGGAGCACGAAGGCGACGGCCGCCAGGTAGATCGACGCGTCCTCGTAGACGGCGACGAGCGTGACGGCCACGAAGTAGTGGAAGTGGGCCTCGACGAGGCCGCCGGCGAGGTGCACGGTCAGCGCCGAGCAGCCGATGAGGCCCGAGGCTCGCGGCGAGTGCCCGGACCCGGGCCGGCAGGCGAACCGTCGCGGCGGCGAGCAGCACGGCCAGCGGGGTGAGCTCGGCCAGCGTGCGCAGCGCACCCTCCCCGACGGCCAGCGCGACCGCGGCGAGCACCGGCAGGTGGGCGGCGAGCACGACGCGGACGAGGCGGTGCCGGATCGCGAAGTCGGCCTCCGGCAGCTCGCGCCCCCAGGGGACGACCTCACGCAGCGTGCTCATCCGCACAACCACGAGTATCGTCCGACGCCGTCGTCCGGCTGACGGCTAATTGAGACTAATTGAGACTAGTCAGAACGCGTGGTGACCGTGGGGCGGAGCGGAGTAGGAGGAGTGGCGTCAGCGAGCGCGGGCGTCGCCCTCCTCGCCTTCCTCCTCGTCGCCCTCGTCGTCGCCGAGGTAGTCGGCGTACGGGTCCTCGTAGTCGTCTTCGACCTCGCCCGCGTCGCCCCCGCCCGGCCCCTCGTCCTGGTCGACCGGGGAATCGCTACTGAGCTCCGCGCGCAGCCGGTCGAGGTCGGTGCCGGTCGTCGTGTACTTCAGCCTGCGAGCGACCTTGGTCTGCTTGGCCTTGGCCCGGCCGCGCCCCATTGGCTCGACCCCCTTGCTGCGACGGGGCGCAGGGACACCCCGTAGCTCGTGCGGGACGGAGGCACCGGCCAGCGGCCGGCGTTGCTGGCCACCACGGTACCTGCTTCCGGGCGGTCCGGCACCAGACCGGTCAGGCGGGCAGCCACACTCCCCGGAGCCGGCCCACCTCGGCCATCCGCCGCTCGGCGAGCCGGTCCGCGGCGACCGCCGGGGGCACCCCCTCCTCCGCCGCCAGCTGGAAGATGCGACGCGTGGTGTCGAAGATGCGGGCGGCCTTCGCGCGCGCCCGCGGCTCGGAGAAGCCGTCGATCTCGTCGGCGACCTGGATGAGCCCGCCCGCGTTGACCACGTAGTCGGGCGCGTAGAGGATCCCGAGCTCCTCGAGCATCTTCTCGGTCCCGGGGTGAGCGAGCTGGTTGTTCGCCGCCCCGCACACCACGCGGGCGCGCAGCACGCGCAGCGTCGCGTCGTTGAGCGCACCCCCCAGCGCGCACGGCGCGTAGACGTCGAGGGGGGTGCTCACCAGCTCCTCGGGCGAGCCGGCCGCGGCGACACCTGGGTGCTCCGCCTGGACGCGGGCGACCGCCGCCGGGTCGACGTCGCTCACCACGACCTCCGCGTCGTCCGCGAGCAGGTGGGCGACGAGGTGGCGGCCCACCTTGCCGACGCCGGCGATCCCGACGCGTCGCCCGGCGAGTGTCGGCGCGCCCCAGGCCGCCTCCGCCGCCGCGCGCATGCCCTGGAACACGCCGTACGCCGTGAGGATCGACGAGTCGCCGGCGCCGCCCTGGGCCGGGGAGCGGCCGGTGACGAAGCGGCACTCACGCGCGATGAGGTCCATGTCCTCCACGTAGGTGCCGACGTCGCACGCGGTGTAGTAGCGGCCGGCGAGGGACTGGACGAACCGGCCGTAGGCGCGCAACAGCGGCTCGGTCTTGGCCGTGGCCGGATCACCGATGATCACTGCCTTGCCGCCACCCAGGTCGAGGTCGGCGATCGCGGCCTTGTACGCCATCGCCCGGGACAGGTGCAGCACGTCGTCGAGGGCCTCCGCCTCGCTGCGGTAGGGGTAGAAGCGCGTGCCCCCGAGCGCCGGTCCCAGGGCGGTCGAGTAGATCGCGATGATCGAGCGCAGCCCGGTGACCGGGTCGTTGCAGAACACCACCTGTTCGTGGCCGCTCATCCGGGAGAAGACGCCCGGGAACGCCGGGGGGAACACCGCGTTGTCATCCACGCGAACGTGCTTCCCGGTGGCTCCGGTGATAAGCGTCCGCGGGTGTCGGCGCGTGCGACGATGCGGTCGTGCGTTCCTTCGCCGCCTACCTGCGCGTCTACGAGCCGCTCGCCGCGTTCCCGGAGTCGGCGCGGATCCGGTGGCGGGCCTACGTCGCGGGTGGCCACGCGGCGGACCGAGCCGCCGGGCTCGCGGCGGAGCACCGGATCGCCCGTGCCGGCGTGCTCGCGACGCCGGCACGGGTGCTGCCACCACCAGAGGTGGAGGGCGCCTTCGTCACCCGCGCCGGCGGCGTGACCTACGTGTGTCCCTGGGACCTGCGGGTGCGGTGCTGGCAGGCGCTCACACGGCTGCACCACGACGTGCCGGAGGTCGTGGCGAACGCCGTCGCCCCGTCCGCGGTTGCCCAGGCCGCCGAGCGGGAGCGGGTCGCCTGGCGGCGGGAGAACCCGAGCGTGGTCCCGCACGTGCTCACCTGCACCTGGCGCGTCCCGCTCCCGTGGTTCCTGCTCTTCGAGCAGGGCGAGCGGCGGCTCGTGCTCGGGCCGCGCCACCCCGGTGCCGCTCCCGACATCGCCAGTGGACGTGTCGCGGGCCCGTCGACGGGCGCCACTGGCGGTCCCACTGGCGGTCCCGCGACCGACGCCGGCGGCCGTGCCCGCGACCCGGCGCGGCCGCGGACGGCGCCGCCCGAGCTCACCCGCGCGCTCGTGTACCGGACCGCGATGGCGCGGGCGCGACGACGGCTCGCGCGCGCGCTCGCGGTGCTGCGTCGGGCGCTCGACGAGGGGTCGCTGCTCGCCGAGGTCACGGAGCTGGGCGGCTGGCTCGAGGAGTTCCACCCGCACGCGCTCGTGGAGCTCGACTACGGGGGCCTGGTCCACCTCCTCGACGACGGCGAGCTGCGAGGGGACGCGTCGGTCACTGACGTCGACGACGCGCTGCGCGCGCTCGCCGACCGCGACCTGGACCGAGCCGTTGAGGCATACCGTAGAGTGAGCGAGAGGTGGCACAACGTCGCTGCGTTGGAGTCGGCGAACTGACGCCGCCGCGCGTCGCCGGGTAGCGGAAGACCGCGCGGACGCGCCCCCGCAGATGACTAGTGGTCGCCGCCCGAATTACGTCGGTGTAAGTTCTTCCCCTGTCTCGGCGAGGGGAAGCGCCGAGCCTCCCGGCTGTGCCTGCTGTCGGAGGCTGCGATGTCTCGTCGGTCGCCCTATGTCGTGGTGTTGTCCAGTG
>DATGDX010000114.1:0-5129 GCA_035310665.1 Mycobacteriales bacterium
TGGGCGAGCTCCTTGGCGTACGTCGAGGTGCGCTCCGACGGGGTCAGCCGCACGGGGACGTACAGCTGCATCCCCTTGTTGCCCGACGTCTTCGCCCACGCCTCAAGCCCGTCCGCGCCGAGCTCCTCCCGCACCAGCAGCGCCACCCGGCAGCACTCCACGACGGTCGCGGGGGGCCCGGGGTCGAGGTCGAAGACCATCAGGTCCGCATCCTGGGGTGACCCGGACGACGAGACCCGCCACATGGGGACGTGCATCTCGAGGGTCGCGAGGTTGACCGCCCACACGAGGGTGGGGAGGTCGTCGACGACCACGAAGTTGATGGTCTCGCGGTTCTTGGTGCTGCCCGGTGTCGGCAGCCGCACCCGCCGCACCCACGGCGGGGTGTGCCGCGGCGAGTTCTTCTCGAAGAAGAACTCGGCGTCGACCCCGTCCGGGAACCGCTTGAACGTGAAGGGGCGACCGTGCAGGTGCGGCAGCAGCGCCGGGGCGATCCGGGTGTAGTAGTCGAGCACCTGGGCCTTGGTGAACCCGGTGGCCGGATACATCACCTTGTCGAGGTTGGACAGGGTCAGCTCGTGCGAGTCCACCCGGACCCGCACCCGGTCACGGCTCACGGACCACCTCGGCCGGGTCCTTGTCGGGGCGCAGGCCGCGCCACGTCGGGTGGCGCAGCCGGCCGTTCCGGGTCCAGTCGGCGTACGCCACCTCCCCGACGAGCTCCGGCCGCACCCACCGCGCCTGGCGCGCGTGCTCACGGGGCACGGCGACGAACGGCGAGACGTCCGAGCGCAGCGGCGCCACCATGGACCGCAGGTCGGTGAGCGCGCGGTCGCTGAACCCGGTCCCGACGTGTCCCACGAAATCGAGCCCGCGGGCGGACGGGATGCCGAGCAGCAGCGACCCGATCGTGTCCGCCCGCCGGCCCTCGCCGGGCTTCCAGCCGCCGATGACGACCTCTTGGGTGCGCAGGTTCTTCACCTTCACCCAGCAGTCGCTGCGGCGCCCTGGGAAGTACGCGGAGTCGAGCCGTTTCGCGACGACGCCCTCCAGCCCCTGCGCGGCGCTCGCGGACAGCACCGCGCGCCCGCCCCCGGTCCACGAGGGCGTGGTCTGCCAGTGCGCGCCGTTCAGGTCCAGCGACTCGAGGAGGGAGCGGCGGTCGACGTACGGCAACGCGGTGAGGGCGCGGCCGTCCAGGTGCACGATGTCGAACAGCAGGAACGTGACGGGCACGTCGCGGGTGAGCCGGCGCACCTGGGCCGGCCGGACGACGTGCATCCGCTGCTGCAGGCGTTCGAAGCTGGGGAGCGCGGTCTGCGGGTCGAGCGCGACGACCTCGCCGTCGAGCACGGCCTGGGTCGTGCCGAGCGACTCCCCGAGCTCGCGCAGCTCCGGGTAGGCCGCGGTCACGTCGCGCTCGTTCCGGGACAGCAGCCGGATCCGGCCGCCCTCGACGTAGGCGATCGTCCGGACCCCGTCCCACTTCATCTCGTAGGCCCACCGGTCGTCCTCGGACTCGGGCGGCAGCGACCCCGCGACGGCCATCATGGGGCGCACCAGCGACGGCAGCGGCTGCCACTCGGGGTCCGGGGGCGGGTCCATGCGATGCACCATCCAGTCGCGTCCCCCGCGCTTGCCGGCGGCGAACAGCACGTAGCGCCCGCTGATCCGCGAGCCGTGCAGCACGACCTTGACCTCGGTGTCGGTCCACTTCTCGCACTCGTAGGTCCCGCGGTCCCACAGGATCACGTTGCCGCCGCCGTACTCGCCCTGCGGGATCTCGCCCTCGAAGGCGGCGTACTCCAGCGGGTGGTCCTCGGTGTGCACCGCCAGGTGGTTCGTCGACGGGTCGAGGGGCAACCCCTTCGGCACCGCCCACGACACCAGCACCCCGTCGCGTTCGAGCCGGACATCCCAGTGCAGCGCGGTCGCGTGGTGCTCCTGGATGACGAACGTGTCGTCGCGGCCCTGCGGCAGCGGACCCGGCGGGGGGACGGGCTCGCGCGTGCGCGCGGCGTCCCGCTTGGCGCGGTACGGCGCCAGCCTGTCCGCCTTGCCCGCCACGCCCTCCCTCACCGCGATCGGCGCCCACCACGGTAGCCCGCCTGATCGCGGAGTAGGCCCGTCAGCGCGCCCTCAGCGCGCCCTTCGAGGCCGCTGGCGGGCCCCTACCGGGCCTGCTCGACCGTCTCCCACTCCTCGGCGTCCAGCGAGGCCAGGGCGGCCGGGAACAGGCCCTGCTCCTCGCGCTCGAAGTGGTGCGCCAGATCGTCGAGGAAGGCCTTCACGTGCCGGGCCCACTCCTCCTCCTCGGAGCCGCTCGCCCGCACCGCCTCGGCGAGCAGCGCGTGGTCCTCCTCTAGGTCGGAGACGTACTCGACGTACTCCCCGCTGTGCCGGACCGCGGCGAGCACGCCCCGCTCCTCCTTCGCCGAGTGCCGGCTGAGCACGTCGACGAGCCCGGCGAACCGGGCGCGCGCGGCCTGCTGGTCGTCGGTCGACAGCGCGCCGCGGACCTCGCCGGCGAGTTCCAGCATGGTCCGGTGCTCGCTCATGAGCTCGGCGATCGGCGCGATCTTCGCGCACCCGCAGTGCTCGCACACGTCGGCCTCCCGCTCCATCGCTCTGCCCGTCCGGGCCTGCCGTTCGACGGATCGTGTGACCCTCGCACCGAGGGTCCGGGATCCCGCGCCCGCCCGGGAGGGGCGAAGGGCCGGGACCTGTGGCGGCGCGCGGTGATCGTAGCCTGGTCCCCTGCGCGCGTGCGCGCAGGTCGGCACGGGTAGGAGGTGCGCATGAGGAGCATCTGGAAGGGCGCGATCTCCTTCGGGCTCGTCACGATCCCGGTCAAGCTCTACTCCGCGACCGAGGAGCGGGATGTAGCGTTCCACCAGGTGCACCGGGCCGACGGCGGGCGGATCCGCTACAAGCGGGTGTGCTCGGTGGACGGCACCGAGGTGTCGTACGCCGACATCGCGAAGGGCTACGAGCTGCCCACCGGGGAGACCGTCGTGCTCATCGACGAGGACTTCGCGCAGCTGCCGTTGACGACCTCGCGCGCGATCGACGTGCTCCAGTTCGTGCCGCTGGAGGCGGTCGACCCGATCTACTTCTCGAAGTCCTACTACCTCGAGCCGGAGGCGGCCGGGACCAAGCCCTACGTGCTGCTGCGGGACGCGCTGGAGCAGTCGGGGAAGGTCGCGATCGTCAAGGTGGCGCTGCGGCAGCGCGAGTCGCTCGCGACGCTGCGCGTGCGCGACGGGGTGTTCGTCCTCGAGGTCATGCTGTGGCCGGACGAGATCCGCACGCCGTCGTTCGGGTTCCTGGACGAGGACGTCGAGGTGCGGCCGCAGGAGCTCGCGATGGCCGGGTCGCTGATCGAGACGCTGTCCGGCGACTTCGACCCGACCGCCTACACCGACCGCTACCGGGAGGCGCTGCAGGCGCTCATCGAGGCGAAGGTCGCCGGCCGCGAGGTCGTGGCCGCGCAGCCGGGCGAGCAGCCCGGGGTGGTGGTGGACCTCATGGCCGCGCTGCGCGCCTCGGTGGAGGCGGCGAAGGCGGGTCGGGAGGCGGCGTCCGAGCCCGGGGGAGCCGACGCCGCGGCGGCGCCGCCGGAGGAGGGCGCGGCGGCCGCGGAACCCGCGAAGCCCCGGGCACGCAAGCGGGCGGCACCGGCGAAGAAGACCGCTGCCCCCCGCGACGAGGCGGAGACGAGGTCGGTCGAGGCGGGGTCGGCCGCGGAGGGAGCGGCCGCGGATAGCCCGCGCAAGCAGACGCCGCGCAAGGTCAGCGGCGAGAAGAACGTCAAGAAGAAGGAGCCCGCGAAGCCGGCCAAGACCGCGTGACACGCGGCGTACCGCGGACGCTCGGTATGGTGGAATCATGCCCGCAGCGATCTGTCTCACGGGTGGCGCGGAGTTCCTGCCCGCGTCCCGTGCGCTCGACGAGGCGCTGCTCGCCCATGTCGGGGACGGCCCGGTCGTGGTCGCGCCGCTCGCGAGCGCGGTGGGCCTGGACTACCGCGCCGCGGGGTCGAACGCGAGGCGCTGGTTCTCCTCGCTCGGGGTCCCCGACGTCCGCATCGCCCCCGACGCCCGCGAGGACCCCGGCGCCGCCGTGCACGCCATCGCGGGCGCGGCGCTGCTCGTGTTTCCCGGGGGCTCACCCGCGCGGCTGCTGGAGGCGCTGGCGGCGACACCCGTCGCCCGGGCCGTCGCCGCGCTGCTCGAACGCGGGGGTGTCGTGCTCGGCGCCGGGGCCGGCGCCATGCCGCTGGGCGGGTGGACGCTGCTGCCCGAGGGCCACACGGTCGAGGGGCCACCAGTGGTCGAGGCGCTCGGTCTCGTTCCGGACGTCGTGGTCCTTCCCCACTTTCGTGGTGACCGCGGCTGGGTGGAGGTGATTCGCCGCCGCCTGGGCGACACGCCGGTCGTGCTCGGGCTCCCGGAGGGCGCGGGGGTGCTCGTCGAAGGCGACCGGTTCACCGCGGTGGGCGCGTCCGCCGTGACCGTGTTCGCCGGGGTCGACGCGACCGGGCGGGCCGTGGCCGCGGGGCAGGGCTGGCGAAGGGGCGACGGGTGACGCCGCGAATGCCGGCACCTGCCGCCGTACGACGCGGGGCCCGTGCCGCCGTGGCCCGGGGAGAAACGGGCCGTCGGGGGCTACACCTTGTTCGTACGCCGCGCCGCGGCGACGACCGCGCCGAGCGAACCGGCGGTCTTCGTGCACGGGTTGGGCGGTGCGTCCACGAACTGGACGGACCTCATGTACCTGCTGCGCGACCGCGTGGACGGTTACGCGCCGGACCTGCCCGGGTTCGGGCACTCTCCGGCCCCACCGGACCAGAACTACCGGCTGGACTCGCACGTTCGGGCCGTCGCCGCCCTCATCGAGGAGCTCGGGGCGCCGGTGCACCTGTTCGGCAACTCGCTCGGCGGGGCGGCGACCACCCGGCTGGCCGCCGAGCGGCCCGAACTCGTCCGCACCCTGACCCTCGTCGCGCCCGCGCTGCCGTCCCCGTTTCCGCGTCGCGAGCCGCTGCGCCTCGCCCTGTTCCTGACCCCCGGCCTCGGCCGCCTGCTGTTCACCCGCACGCGCCGCGAGCCGGCGGAGGTCCAGGCGAA
>DATGDX010000115.1:0-1714 GCA_035310665.1 Mycobacteriales bacterium
CGGGCTCGACCTCGGCACCGAGCCCGGGCTGATCGCGCTGGGCTACACCGGGTGGCTGCACGCCACCGTCCTCGAGGGGTTCCCGGTCGCGCTCGCGGTGCTGTACGGCGGGGAGCGCGCCTACTACGACGCCTGGCGGGCCGTGCGGGGCCAGGCGGATCGCAACGGGCCGTACTGGCCGTTCGTCGACCGGTGGTCGTCGGAGGAGTTCGGCGGCTGGGTGGACATGCTCGCCGGGCTGCTCGACCGGGTCACGCCGGGGGGGCCGACGGCCGAGCAGCGGACCGCGTTCCGCCGGGTGGTGCGCTTCGAGGTGGCGTTCTGGGACGAGGTGTGGACCCCGGATCGCTGACCGCTCCCGCTCAGCCGCCGCTGCCCCAGTTGGCCCCGCGAATTCGGACATCCTCGGCGCGCCGCCGAAACCACGGGACCACGCCGACCCGCGGTGGCGCTGATGATCGGGGAGGCAGTCGAAGGGTGAACACCGGTCTCGCGAAGAGCAGACTTAGGACGTGTCCACGCCTCAGATGGAGTTGATCTCGTCGGACCCGCGGGTGATGCACGGTCAGGCGGTCATCGCCGGCACCCGGGTCCCGGTCAGCGTCGTCCTCGACTGCCTTGGTGCCGGGATGACCGTGGAGGAGATCGTGGCGGAGTGTCCGACGGTCGGCGCGGCGGGGGTGCGCGCTGCCGCCGCCCACCGGGCGATGCTGGCACGGGAAGAGCTTCTCCCGCTCCCGCCTCTTCGGTGAGGATCAAGCTGGACGAGAACCTGCCGCGGGGGCACGACGTCGATACCGTCGCTGCCGAGGGTCTGGGTGGCGCCCGCGACGCAGACGTCGTCGCCGCGACCGCGGGGGGCAGCAGCGCGAGGCTGTACGTCACTCGGCCGCGGCTCGCCTGCGGATCTTCTCGAAGAATCCTTCGAGCGGCTCGCGCTCCTGCTGCCCGTGGACCCGGTCGACGTACTCGGACAGCCTCGCCTTCACGGTCACCAGCGGCTGGGGTTCCATGACCACGACCGTAGTCACGGACGGGGCAGTTAGCGCGGGATCAGGACCGGTACGCGCGCCACACCAGCCGCGCGCCCAGCCCGAGCCCTGCCGCGACCAGCGCACCCACGTTGGCCGCGGCCACGTCCCGCGCCTCGTCGCCGCCGAGCAGGAGGCCGGTCACCAGGAACCCGACCGTGTAGAGGACGAAGACGACGACGAGGTCGGACCAGTACAGGGGGCAGCGGCGGCGGAACGGGCGTCGGGAGGCGCGGGGCATCAGCATGGGTCCCCTCCGCCGTCGTCCGATGACGGTGGATCTCCAGGGTACGTCGCCGCCATGCCGAGCCCGCCGGCCCCGTGGTCCCGGTGTTTCGCCGGCGCGCCGACGATGCCCGAATCCGCGGGACCAGCGCCCCCGGCGGTCCCGCTGCCACGTCGAGCCCGCCGGCCCCGTGTCCCCGTGTTTCGCCGACTCGCCGACGATGCCCGAATCCGCGGGACCAGCGACGCAGCGAAGGGCGCAGCGGGACCAGCGAAGCCCAGCCGGGGCCCCTCAGTCCTTGCGGAGCGACCCCCACCCGCCGCCCGGCGTACGCCGGACGTGCGCGGTCAGCCCGCCGGTCAGCCCGCTCGCCGCGGCCTCCCCCGACCCGACCATCCGCGCGGACAGCGGCGTGGCGATCTGCTCGAGCGACCGCCGCTCCGCGTTGACCCCCCAG
>DATGDX010000116.1:0-3429 GCA_035310665.1 Mycobacteriales bacterium
TTTGTGAGACGAGGTCCAGACCTGCTCGGCGTTGGGTGTCCGGGCACTGACCGGGCCGGGTCGGGCCTCATGTGGAGCGCTCCTTCTTGGCGCCTCCCATGCTGAATCGGGCGGCGCACCGGTGGACCCGGTGCTCGGGGGTGCGGGGGCGCGGCACGTGGGGGACCGCGGGCGCGCGGAAGAACCAGCTCTTGGTGACCTCGATGAGGGCCAGGTAGCCGACCACCATGAGGACCAGGGCGAGGAAGAACGCTGCGGGCGGCGGCGTGAAACCGAGGCTCGCCGCAACCGGCGTGGCCGGTAGGACCGCGCCGACCGTGACCACACCGAGCGCGGCCACGAGTAGCGGCGCGCTGGGGTGGCTACGCAGGAACGGGACGCGGCGGGTGCGGACGGCGAAAATGACCAGGGTCTGGGTGGCGAGCGACTCGACGAACCAGCCGGACCGGAACAGGCTCGGGCCGGCGTTGAAGATCCACAGCATGACGGCGAACGTGGCGAAGTCGAACAGCGAGCTGACCGGGCCGAAGACCAGCATGAAGCGGCGGATGAAACCCACGTCCCAGCGGGCCGGGCGAGCCAGCTGTTCCAGGTCGACGTTGTCGGTGGGGATGGCCAACTGGCTGGTGTCGTAGAGCAGGTTGTTGAGCAGAATCTGGGACGGCAGCATAGGTAGGAAGGGCAGGAACGCGGAGGCGCCGGCTGCGCTGAACATGTTGCCGAAGTTGCTCGAGGTGCCCATCAGCGCGTACTTGATCGTGTTGGCGAAGATGCGGCGCCCGCCGACCACGCCGTCCGCGAGCACGCCGAGGTCCTTCTCGAGCAGGATGACGTCGGCGGCGTCCTTGGCAACGTCGGTGGCCGTGTCGACGGAGATGCCGACGTCGGCGGCGTGCAGCGCGACGGCGTCGTTGACCCCGTCGCCGAGGAACCCGACGCCCGCGCCGGCCCGGCGCTGCGCCCGGACGATGCGGGCCTTGTGTTCGGGGCTGACCCGTGCGAACACCGTGGACTGCCCGATGAGCTCGGCCAGACGGGTGTCATCGGCAGCCTCGACGTCTGCGCCAGTGAGGACCCGGCCCGACGGCAGGCCGAGCTCGCGGCACACCGTCGCGGCAACCGTCGGATTGTCCCCGGTCAGCACCTTGACCCGCACGCCGAGCGCGGCGAGTCGGGCCAACGCCGGGCCGGCTGTTGCCTTGGGCGGGTCGAGGAAGACCAACAGGCCGCGCAGTGTCAGACTCTGTTCGTCCGCGGCGGTGAGCGTCGCCTGTCCCGGAACCGTCCGGGTGGCAACGGCCACCACCCGGTTGCCCGCCGCGAACTCGGCGTCCAGCGCCTGCCGGGCTGCGTCCGGCACGTCGACGCACCGCTCCAGCACGGCCTCGGGGGCACCCTTGGTGATCACCATCGGGTCGCCGGTGCGGCCGCTGACGAGCACCGAGACGAGGCGCCGGTCGTGGTCAAACGGGACGACTCCCAGCCGTCGGTACTCATCAAGTCGGGACCGTGCCGCCGCGGTGGCCGGCGAGTTCCACAGGGCCATGTCGAGCGGGTTGCCGCCGACGGCGTGACCGTCCTCGACCACGGTCTCGGTGCAGAGCAAGCCGAGGGTTGCCGGCCCGTGGCTGACGACCCCCGCGGTGTCCACCGAGCGCATGAACCGCAGCCGGCCCTCGGTCAACGTGCCAGTCTTGTCGGTGAACAGCACGTCGACGTCACCGAGGTCCTCGACGCACACCAGCCGCTTGACCAGCACCTTGTCCCGGGCGAGCTGGCGGGACCCGGTGGCGAGGCTGGTCGCCACGACCGCCGGGAGCAGCTGCGGGGAGATTCCCACGGCGATAGCCAGCGAGAACAGCAACGCGTCCAGCACCGGACGGTCCAGGGCAAGGTTGGTTACGAAGATGCCCGCAGTGAGGACCGCGGCGACCCGCACCAGCAGCATTGTGAACCGGCGCAGGCCCAGCTGGAACTCGGTCTCCGGGTGCTGCTCGCCGAGCTGCGTGGCAATCCGGCCGAACTCGGCGTGCCCCCCGGTCGCGACTACGACCCCTCGCCCCTCGCCCGCGTGGACCACTGTGCCCATGAAGGCGGAGCTGGTCAGCTCGGCCGTCGTGCCGACCGGCACCCGTGCTGGTGACTTGGTGACCGGCATCGACTCCCCGGTCAGGATCGACTCGTCGCACTCGAGCCCGGTGGTGTCCAGCAGCCGCAGGTCGGCGGGTATCACCTCCCCAAGCTGCAGGTCCACCACGTCACCGGGCACCAGCTCCGTCACGTCGACCGGAGCCGGGTGCCCGTCCCGCCAGGCCACGCATATGTGCCGTAGCTGAGAGTGCAGCGACTCCGCGGCCCGCTCCGCGCGGAACTCGTTGACAAAGCCGAGTCCCACCGACGCGGTCAGGATGGCTCCGATGACCAGCGCGTCCACGCGTTCCCCGAGGAAGAACGACGCGGCCGTCGTGATCGCCAGCAGCAGCACCAGCGGCGAGCGCACCTGCCGGACCAGGGTCGTCGCCCATCGCGCCCGATGTGACCGGACCGCGTTCGGGCCGGCGACGGCACGCCTTTGCCCGACCTCCCAACTGGTCAGCCCAGCCCCGGACGTCCGCAACGCTGCCAGCACCACCGACGCCGAAAGCGCCGCCGCCGCTTCCATCGTCATCGGTTCGGCGGCGACTCCGGGGTGCGCCGAGGTCGCGACCACTGGCGATTCCACCTCGCTCGTGCCGAGTCAACCATGCACGGGCCGCTCAGGCCCGCAGAGACCAACGTCCGTGGCCGGGCCCCGTCCGGAGCGCCCTGCGCATGGCCGACTCCGAGCAGGCGCGGTGCCGGGTTGTGGACGGTGAGGCGCTGAAGGAGCTGGGACGGAGGCTGCACTGCCCGTCGTGTACCCAGGGGTACGTCGACGCCACGTGCCTCAAGGACCGCGACGGCGGCGTCTCCACGGCGACGGCAGTCCACGTAACGGTGGTAGTCCTCGACCGCGTCGAAAGGCAGCGGAGGCCCGTCCGCGAGCGCACAGGGATCGGCGCGTGCCTCGTCGAACAGGAGCTTCCAAGCCGCGCCGTCCACCGAGACGGGGGGCGGTGACGCCGCCGTCCATGTCAAAGATCACCGCGTCGTACGGCGGCTGCATGGGTCGTCCCCACGCGTCCACCGGGACACCCAATGCGGATCGTTCACTCGGCGATCTCAGCGGTAGTCAACTGACTCAGGTGTCCCGTCGGACTCGGCGGCGTAGCCGCCGCCACCTGGCGTGAAGACACTGACCACGTCGCCAGCCGCGAGCTCTCGGGTGGTCTTCGCCGGCAGCCGTTCCTGTCCGAGTAGGTTGAGTCCCGGCTTGCCCGGCCCGCCGCCGGCCGTTCCCGCCGGGGCATGCCGTCGGCGATCGGTCAGCAGTGACAGAGACGCCGGCTC
>DATGDX010000117.1:0-10130 GCA_035310665.1 Mycobacteriales bacterium
GGCAGCGGCGCGTACAGCGAGCGCCGCATCTGCCACAGCACCCGCGCGCGGCGGAACCCGAGCGCCGTGGCGAGGCGGGCGGCGGCGGGATGCTCGCCGTGCGCCCACAGCCGCAACCGCCCGTCCGGGCTCGCGGCGATCGCCGCCTGCCCGAGCGCACGGCCGATCCCGCGCCCGCGCACGTCCGGATGCACGAGCAGCTCCGCGCTCGCCCCCTCGACCCGGTGGGTGGTGTCGACGTGCGCGTAGCCGACGAGCCGGTCCCGGGACCGGGCCAGCACGTTGCGGCCCGGGGCGTCGCCGCCGTGGCGCAGGTGGAGCAGCACGTGTTCGGACAGCGGGGCGACGCCGTCGGCGTCCGTGGCCGCGGCGACGAGCGCCTGCACCTGCTCGACCTCGCGTTCGCGCAGCTGCCCGCGTGCCTGCAGGGAGACGCCGACGGGCGGGGTGACGGTCACCGGGCGGCCCGGTAGCTGGGGTGGATGCGGTCGCAGGCGACGGTGAGCGCGTCGAGCCGGCGCAGGATGACCCCCTCGCGCAGCGCCCACGGGCAGATGTCGATCGTCTCCACGTCGAACAGGTCGAGGGCGGCGTGCGCGACGACCGCGCCCGCCACCAGCTGCGGTGCGCGCGGGGCCGAGACGCCCGGCAGCGCGGCTCGCTCCGCGGCCGTCATTCCGGCGAGCCGATCGACGATGTCCGCGAGGGCGGCCCGGCCCAGGGTGCGGCGGACGTACGCGCCCTCGACGGACGGCGCCGCCCCCGCCAGCCGGGCGAGCTGGCGCAACGTCTTCGACGTCCCCACCGACCGGTCCGGCACCCCCTCCCGCACGATGCCGTGCGCGTGCCGGGCGAGCTCGGTGCGGACCTCGCGCCGCAACGCCCGCAGCTCGTCCTTCGGCACCCGGTCACGCCACGCGCGGACCCGCGTCAACCGGCCCGCGCCGAGCGGCAGCGACAGGACCCCGTCCGGCTGCTCGTCGCAGCCGACCGCGACCTCCAGCGACCCGCCGCCGATGTCGAGGACCAGGAGCCGGCCCGCGGACCAGCCGAACCAGCGGCGGACGGCGAGGAAGGTCAGCCTCGCCTCCTCGTCACCCGGGATCACCTGCAGGTCGACGTCGGTCTTCTCGCGCACCCGATCCAGCACGTCGTCGACGTTGCGCGCCTCGCGGATGGCGGACGTGGCGAAGGCGAGCACGCCCTCGACCCCCCGGTCCTCGGCCGCCTCCACCGCCGCGGCGACCGCGCGGACCAGCTGGTCGGCACCGCTCGCGCTCAGCTGGTCGCCGTCGAGCAGCTCCGCGAGCCGCAGCTCGTGCTTGAGCGAGTACGCCGGGAGCGGCCGGGCACCGGGATGAGCGTCGACGACCAACAGGTGGACGGTGTTGGAGCCGACGTCGAGGACACCCAGCCGCATGCGGGACCCGCTAGCCGCCGACTTCCACGTCGGCGTCGTCCGGCAGCGGCGCGACCGGCGCGCTGACAAACTTGTAGCCCACCTGCCGCACCGTGCCGATCATCCACTCGTGCTCCGGGCCGAGCTTGGCCCGCAGCCGCCGCACGTGCACGTCAACCGTCCGGGTGCCGCCGTAGTAGTCGTAGCCCCAGACCTCGGAGAGCAGCTGGGCGCGCGTGAACACCCGGCCGGGGTGCTGCGCGAGGAACTTCAGCAGTTCGAACTCCTTGAACGTGAGGTCGAGGGGGCGTCCGCGCAGTCGCGCCGTGTAGGTCGCCTCGTCGATCGTGAGGTCGCCGCGGCGGATCGCCTCGGTCTCTGCGGGGTCGCGCTCGTCCAAGCCGCGCACCCGGCCGGTCGCCAACCGCAGCCGGGCGTCCACCTCCGCCGGCCCCGCCGTGTCCAGCAGCACGTCGTCGACGCCCCACTCCGCGGTGAGCGCGACCAGCCCGCCCTCGGTGAGCACCGCGAACAGCGGGACGTCCAGCCCGGTGGTGCGCAGCAGCCGGCACAGCGCGCGGGCCGAGACGAGGTCCCGGCGGGCGTCCACGACGACGGCGTCGACGGGCGGCGCGTCGAGCAGCGCCGCGACGTCGGCCGGCGCGACGCGGACCGAGTGCGGCAGCAGCGCGAGCGCCGGCAGCACGTCGGCGGACGGCGCGAGCGCGGAGGTGAGGAGCAGCAGGGTGACCAGGATGCCTCCCAAGACGGCAGCCGCGAGGCAGGATACCGGGGTGCGGGAGCCGCTGACGCTCGTCACGACCGATGGGGAGCGCCTCGACGCTGTCCACGTGCTCGCTTCCGACCACGCGCCGTCACCAGACGTCGCCGTGGTGGTCGCGCACGGGTTCACTGGGTCGTGGCGGCGCCCCGCGCTCGGGCGGATCGCCGTCCACCTCGCCGCACGCTTCGGCGTCCTCGCCTTCGACTTCCGGGGGCATGGGCGGTCGTCGGGGCTGTCCACCGTCGGCGACCGGGAGTTCCTCGACGTCGAGGCGGCGGTGAGCGCGGCCCGCGCGTTGGGCTACGGGCAGGTGGTGACGCTCGGTTTCTCCATGGGCGGCGCCGCCGTGGTCCGCCACGCCGGCCTGCACGGGGGTGTCGACGCGGTCGTCACGGTCAGCGCCCCCGCCCGCTGGCACTACCGCGGGACGCGGCGGATGCGGCAGGTGCACTGGGTGATCGAAAGACGGATGGGCCGCGTGGTCGCCCGCCGGTGGCTCGGGACCCGGGTCACCGCGACGGGGTGGAACCCGCCGCCGGCGCCACCGACGGACCTCGCGCCCCGGATCGCCCCGACGCCGTTGCTCGTCGTCCACGGCGACCGCGACCCGTTCCTGCCCGTCGAGCACGCCCAGGCGCTGCACGACGCGGCCGGCGACCCTCGCGAGCTGTGGGTCGTCCCGAACTTCGGGCACGCGGAAGCGGCGATGGGTCCGGTGCTGCTGGAGCGGCTGGCCACGCGCGTGCCCGACCTCGTCGCGTCTCGGACGGGGACCGGAGGCTGATCGGGGTGGCGACGGGCACGATCCGCTACTGGGCGGCGGCGCGTGCGGCGGCAGGGGTCGAGCAGGAACGGTACGACGCGGCGACGCTGGCCGACGCGCTCGCGGCCGCCCGGCGGGGCCGGGACGAGCGGTTCGCTCGCCTGCTCGCGGTGTGCTCGATCCTCGTCGAGGGCGAGCCGGTGGGCGCGCGCGAGCACGCGTCGGTCCGGTTGCCCGAGGGGGTCACGATCGAGGTGCTTCCGCCGTTCGCCGGTGGGTGACGGTTCTTCGTGGCACGATGACGCTGTGTTCCCGCTTGCGCTGCGTGACGCCGGGCTGACCTGTGTCGTTGCCGGGGTGCTCGGGCTCGCCGCGCTCGCCGGGCCGCTGGTGCTCGCCGCCGGCGTGTTCGCGGCCCAGCTCGTGCTGGTCTGGGCGTGGGTGCGCCCGGTCGAACCGCCCGTCCGCCCGGTCGCGACCGGGCTCGCCGCGGCCTGTTGCCTGGCCGCGGACGTGGTCGCCGTCGTCGTCGACGGCCCACCGTTCGCGCCGATCGCGGGCGTCCTCGGGGTAACCTTCGTCGTCGGGCTGCTCACCCAGCTGCTGCGGCGGCACGGCCGGCCCGGTGCGACGATCGCGCTCGCGGCGAGCGTCTCCGCCGCCGTGCTCGCGACGGGGGCAGCCGCGCTCGTCGCGCTGCGTGACGCGGGGCCGGGCACCGGCCCGGTCGCCACCGCCCTCGCCGCGGCCGCGCTCCCCGTGCTCGCGGGCGCTCTCGCCGCCGTCGTGTCCACCGCCGCGGTCGCGGTCGCCGGCGCTCTCGTGGTCGCCGCGGCGGTCGGGGTCCTGGCCACCGCGGGCCCCGGCCTGGACGCGGCGCTGTTCGGGCTCGGGGTCGGCGCGGCCGCTCTCGTCGGCGCGGGGGCCGCGCGGGCGGCCTCCGCCCCGGCCGATTGGTCGGCCGACCGCTCCGCCGACCGCCCCGCCGACCGCGTGCCGGAGGCCCCGGGGGAGCGCCGGCCCGGTCCGTCCCGCGGGGCAGCGGTGGGCAGCCCGAGCGGGCTCATGCGACCCGCCCTCGCCGCGGTGCTGCCGATTGCCGTCGCCGCCCCGGCGGCCTATCCCCTCGCCCGATTGCTGTCCTAGCGATGCGTCGAGCCTTCGCCGCCGCCGGCGTCGTCGCGCTGCTCGCGCTCATCCCGGTCGTGGATCGCGGCGCCGATCGACTCGCCGAGGAAAGGCTCGCCCGCCGCTGGCAGTCCACGCAGGAGTTGCGCACCCGTCCGGACGTGGACATCACCGGGGTGCCGTTCCTCACTCAGCGTCGCGCGCGGCCGCTACGACCGCATCGACGTGCGGATGCGCGGTGTGCGGCGGGGGTCGATGCGTCTCGACCGCGTCGACGCGCACCTGTCCGGGGTGCGCGTTCCGCTGACCGCGGCGCTGCGGGGCCGGGCCGAGGACGTGCCGGTCGCGGCGGCGCGCGCCGACGCGCTGCTCACCTATCCGGACATCGCGCGCGCCCTGGGTCGCGACGGGTTCACGGTCACCCCTGAAGGGGACCGCCTGCGCATCCGCGGGCCGGTCCACGTGCTCGGTCGAGACGTGACCGCCACGGCCCTCGCGACCGTGACGGTGCACCGGAACGTCGTGCGGGTACGGGCGAGCCGGGCTGAGATCCCCGGCACCCGGGTGTCGACCGCGGTCGGCTCGCGGGCCGCGGGGCAGCTGAAGTTCGCGGTGAATGCACGGCTGCCGTTCGGGCTGCGGCTGACCGGGGTGCGGGTCACGCCCGACGGTCTCGTCGCCTCCGCGGGCGATCAGCGGGTGGTCCTGCACCCCGACTGACCCGCGGCCGACTCCGGGACCGCGCCCGCGGACCGTGCGGCGCGCTGGCCGGCGAGCGCCACCGGACGAGCGCTACCGGACGATCAGCGTGCCGTGCATCTGCGGGTGGATCGCGCAGTGGAACGGATAGCTCCCCGGCTTCGTCGGTGCGGTCAGCGTCGCGGAGGAACTGCCGGCGACCGTGACGTCGAAGCCACCGCGGTCCGCGGTCACGGTATGCGGCGCGCCGTCGGCGTTGACGACGGCGACCTTCTGCCCCGGACGGACGGTCAGCGGGCTGCCGAAGGAGAACCCGGAGATCCGCAGCGTCGGCGTACCGGTTGCCGCGACGCTCGGGCTCGTCGCCGGTGAGGTCGCGACCGTCGCCTGGCTCCCGCTTCCGCTCGCACTGCCACTCCCGGTGGTGCCCCCCGAGCCGCCACAGCCGGCGACGAGGGCGAGGGCCGCGCCGGCGGTGGCGAGGCCGGTCAGTAGAGACGATCGCCGCATGTGCCCCTCACGGTCGTGGATTGGCCGCCCGTGTCAGGGGCCGGGCGAACCCGCCCGGACACGAGCGCGAACAGCTCGCGGTCGAGACGTTCTACCACGGGGTGCGATTCGGACCGTCGCGGCCTTCGACGTCCCGATGGCGCGCGTCACGGCGGCGCGCGTCATCGCGGCAACGGCTCCGTCGGCGACCGACGGAGCCGGGGGCTAGCATCGCGGCAGGTCCGTGAAGGAGGGGTCCCGGGATGAGCCGTGATCGGGTGCTCGTCGACGCCGGCTGGGTCGAGGCGCACCTCGACGACCCGTCGGTCGTCCTCGTCGAGGTCGACGAGGACGTCTCGGCCTACGACAAGGGCCACATCCGGGGTGCGGTCAAGCTCGACTGGAAGAAGGACCTGCAGGACCCGGTCCGACGCGACTTCGTCGGTAAGGAGCGGTTCGAGCAGCTGCTGTCCGAGCGCGGGGCCGCCAACGACTCGACGGTGGTCCTCTACGGTGGCAACAACAACTGGTTCGCGGCCTACGCCTACTGGTACTTCAAGCTCTACGGGCACGAGGACGTCCGCCTGCTCGACGGTGGGCGCAAGCGCTGGGAGCTGGACTCGCGGCCGCTGACGACGGACGCGCCGAGCCGCCCCCCCACGTCGTACGCCGCGTCCGACCCGCGGACCGACATCCGCGCGTTCCGCGACGAGGTGCTCGCCGCCATCGGCCGGGAGAACCTCATCGACGTGCGCTCCCCGCAGGAGTACACCGGCGAGCTCCTCGCCCCGGCGCACCTGCCGCAGGAGCAGTCGCAGCGCCCCGGGCACGTGCCGACCGCGAGGAACATCCCGTGGTCGAAGGCGGCGAACGACGACGGCACGTTCAAGTCCGACGACGAGCTGCGCCGGCTCTACGAGCAGGCGGGCGTGGACTTGTCCCGGGACACCATCGCCTACTGCCGCATCGGGGAGCGCAGCGCGCACAGCTGGTTCGTGCTGCACGAGATCCTCGGCCTTCCGCGAGTGAAGAACTACGACGGGTCGTGGACCGAGTACGGCTCGCTGGTCGGTGTGCCGATCGAGGTGGGGAGCGGATCGTAGATGTGCGGTGGGACGACCGGTGGGCTCTCGACGGAGGGCATCGACCTCACCAAGGAGGCGGTGATCGAGGGCGTCGTCCGGCGCGACGGTGAGCCCGTCGGCGGGGCCTACGTGCGGCTGCACGACGCCGCCGGCGAGTTCACGGCGGAGGTGCCGACGTCGGCCACGGGGGCGTTTCGCTTCTTCGCCTCGCCCGGCACCTGGCTCGTCCGGGTGCTCGCGCCGGGCCGTCCCGAGCCCGCCGAGCGGCGCGTGGTCGCCCGACAGGGCGCGGTGGCGAGTGTCGAGGTGAGCGTGTAGTGGTCGAGGTCGCCTACACCGCGCTGCTCGTCGTCGTGTTCGCCATCATCGGGTGGTTCGCCCTCTACGTCGTCTACAAGCTCTACAAGGGGCAGCGCTGAGTCCTCGGGGCCTTTCGCGTGGTGTCGGCTGACGGAGCCGCGGTGGACGCCGATGTGCACCCCGACGTCGTGCCCGTCGCGTGGCTGCTCGGGACGTGGCGCGGCGAGGGGGTGGGCGGCTACCCGACGATCGAGGACTTCCGCTACGGCCAGGAGGTGCGGTTCTCGCACGACGGCCGCGCCGTTCTGGCCTACGCCAGCCGCTCGTGGCTGCTGGACGACGTCGGCGCCGTGCTGCGGCCGGCCGCCACGGAAACCGGGTACTGGCGACCGCAGCCCGACGGCACCATCGAGGTCGTGCTCGCGCACCCGACCGGGTTCGCGGAGATCTGGATCGGCACGGTGACCGGCACCCGGATCGAGGTGCACACCGACGTCGTGGCCCGCACGGGCACCGCCAAGGAGGTCAACGCCGGGCACCGCCTCTACGGGCTGGTCGGCGCCGACCTGCTCTACGCCTATGACATGGCCGCCGTCGGCCACGCGCTGCAGCCGCACCTGTCGGCGCGGCTGGCCAAGGTGGGTGCCGAGGGCTGAGCCGCGCTCACCCGCCCTGGCGGGAGAGCGGGACCAGACCCGACTCCCCGGGCGTGTCCGGCGGCGGCGGGTAGAGCGGCGCCTTCCTGTCGGTGGCCAGCAGCACGGTCAGCGCGGCCGGCGGCTGCGGCATGCTGAAGTAGAAGCCCTGCGCCAGCTCCACGCCGAGCCCGCGCAGCACGGCGAGTTGCTCGGCGGTCTCCACGCCTTCTGCGAGCGCGGACAGCCGGAGCGCGCGCGCCATCCCGGCGACGGCCACGACGATGGCGCAGTTGTCCGGGTCGTTGGCGACGCCGTCGACGAACGAGCGGTCCACTTTCACCGCATCGACCGGCAGCCGCTTGAGGTAGGACAGCGACGAGTACCCGGTGCCGAAGTCGTCGACCGCGAGCCGGACGCCGAGGCGGCGCAGCGCGGCGATCGATGCGATCGCCGCCTCAGCGTCCTCGAGCAACTCGCTCTCGGTGATCTCCAAACCGACCAGGCGGGGGTCGACCCGGTGCCGCTCCACCGTCGCCCGGACGACGTCCACGAGGTCCGGGGCGGCGAGCTGCCGCGCGGAGGTTCACCCACACGATCGGCGAACCCCCCGCGAGCGTGGCGCTCCACTCCGCCGCCTGCGCGACCGCTCCGTCGAGCACCCAGGCGCCGATCCCGTCGATGAGACCGGTCTGCTCCGCGAGCGGGACGAGCTCGTCGGGCGGCACCAGCCCGCGCTCGGGGTGATGCCAGCGGATCAGCGCCTCGACGGCGGGCACGTGGCCGTTGCGCAGGTCGACCTCGGGCTGGTAGACGACCCGGAACTCCTCCTGTTCGAGCGCGCGGTGCAGGTCGTCGGCGGTGCGCAGCCGCCGTACGGCGCTGGTCCGCAGGTCTTCGACGAAAACCTCGCCGCGGGCCCGGCCTCGCTCCTTCGCGCGGCTCATCGCGGTGTCCGCGTCGCCGAGCAGCGACTCCGCGGTGGTCGGGAACTCGTCGGTGAGCGCGATCCCGACGCTCGCGGTCAGGAACACGCGGCCGCCGGCGAGCTCGAACGGCTCCGCCAGCGCGATCGCGAGCCGGTCGGCGATGGCGTCCACCTTGGTCGACCCGCGGACGTCCTCGCAGAGCACCGCGAACTCGTCGCCGCCGAACCGCGCGACGGTGTCTCCCTGCCGCAGCGCGCCGCGGATGCGCACCGCGGCGCGGATCAGCAGGTCGTCGCCGACGTCGTGGCCGTAGGCGTCGTTGACCAGCTTGAAGTGGTCGAGGTCGAGGAGGAGGACGGCGAGGGAGCCGGCGAACCGCCCGGCGCGGGACAGCGCCTGAGCGAGCCGGTCGGCGAACAGGACACGGTTCGGCAGGCCGGTGAGCACGTCGTGCAGCGCCTGGTGCACGAGTTGCGCCTCGAACGCGGTGCGCTCGCGGAGGTCGCGGGTGATCGAGGAGTAGCAGTCGACGGTCCCGTCGTCCGCGCCGTGGGCGAGCACGACCTGGGACGCCGGCATGTCCTCGCCGTCCGGGAACCGCAGCGTCACCTCCCCGACCCACACGCCGTCCCGCGCGGCGGTCGGGAGGCCGACGGAGAGCAGCTCCTCGAGGCTGTCCAACGTGTAGATGTCGCCGACGGTCACCGCGTCGAGGTCGGCGTCGGCGCCCACTCCGAGCGCGCGGCGGGCCGCTGGGTTGAGGTAGGTGCAGCGACCGGAGACGTCGACGACCGCGACCAGATCCGGAGTGGCCTCAACGATGTCGGCCAGCCGGCGCGTGTGCCCCGTGTCGCGGGTGATCTGGGTGAGCCGACGCCGGGAACGGAGCAGCCGCCAGGCCAGGACGACGGCGACGGCGGAGGGTCCGGCCGCGGCGAGGAGAGGGCCCCAGAGGTCCATCGCTCCTTCTCGACACTCGAGGAGGTGACGGCGTGCCCCGCTCACGCCTGCTGGCGGAGTGTATCCGGTTGACTGCAATGAGTGTTGAGCCGCGCCGGCCAAGGAGGTCGGGGGCATGGGCGACCCCCGGGCGCGTCCGGGTCATCGGCACCGTGTGGCGCCGAGACCGGGCCGGTCGGACGAAACCGGCGCCCGGGGGTCGGGTGTCCGTTGGGGATTCGCCGGCCGCCACCTGGGCGAGCACCAGACAGCCGGCAGCGGCGGCTAGCGGACGGCCACCTCACGCGTCCGAGAACTATGCATAAAGTCGGACCACCTCCTTCCCGTGTACCAGCAACGGTACGAGCACGAGCGGACGGAGGCAACCGCGGCCGGGCAACCGCCGGGCGGGGCACAGCGTGTCGCGTGTCCCTACACTGGCTCATGAGCCCGGGCCCCACGACGGCGTGGCACGCCGCGTTGCGGGCCCGGGGTTACCGGCTCACGCCGCAGCGCCAGCTCGTCCTCGAGGCGGTCAACGCGCTCGGGCACGCGACACCGGAGGACGTGGCCGTCGAGGTCCGCCGGACCGCCAGCGGCGTCAACATCTCCACCGTCTACCGGACCCTCGAGCTGCTCGAGGAGCTGGGGCTCGTCACCCACACCCATCTCGGCCACCGCGCGCCGACCTACCACGCGATCACGGACGACGCGCACGTCCACCTCGTCTGCCGACAGTGCGGTAGCGTCGACGAGGTCGCGCCGGGTGTCGCCGAGCCGCTGGTCGCGGCGCTCGCGCAGAGCCGGGGGTTCACCGTCGACGTGCAGCACTTCGCGATCTTCGGCCAGTGCGCACCGTGCAGCACGCCGGGTCGGGGTCAGTAGGCGCCCTCCGCGCGCACGACCGTGAACAGCGTCTTCCACAGGATCATCAGGTCGAGCGTCAGTGACCAGTTCTCGACGTAGTAGAGATCGAGGCG
>DATGDX010000118.1:0-2125 GCA_035310665.1 Mycobacteriales bacterium
CGAACGGCCACCGTAGCGGACCATGAACCGCTCGGCCCGGCTCCAGTGCGCCGCCTTGACGTGCCGACCCAGACGGGTGGCCCGCAGCCGTGGCCCGAAGTGCCGCCCCACCTCGAACCCCACCGAGTCGCCGATCACCGCGCCGGCGACCCCACAGGCGGCGAGTGCGACCACATCGACCCGGCCCAGCCCGGCGAGGACCCCGCCGACAATCAGCCCGGATTCACCCGGGATCAGGAACCTAGCGAAGATCGCCGACTCGGCCCACACCAGCGTGAACACGACCAGGTAGACCACCCAGGGCGGCACGCTGGCAAGCCACTGCGCGAGGCCACTCATCACGCGCGCTGTCCGGCTGGGGTCGTCGCCCATCTGACGAGCACGGCCAGCGATGACCGGAGGAGACGGGCGCGCGTGAAGTCCGAAAGCGGCCGGGCCACGGAACCTCCGAGGATCGCGACCGGGGCGCCCTCCGCCAAGCCGAGTGCCACGTCGGACGGATACGGATAGTGCGCGCCGACGTAGACCCGATCGAAGGCCATGAGCAGCGCCAGTGCCCGGGCCGGCACCCCCTGGTGCGCGTCATTGCATCCTGCACGACCCCGTCGAGCGCGAGCTGGCAGGCGGGCGGAGCCGGGCATACCCCCTACGCCGTTTCGACCCGGGGAGTCGCGCTGGTCACGGGAACAGTGAGGACGAACTCGGCTGGACCGTCTTTGGCGAGCGCGAGGGTGCCGGACTCCGCAGCGGTCAGGGCGTGGGCGAGCGCGAGACCGATCCCGGTGCCGCGGTTGCCGCTGACGCGACGCTCGAAGATGTGTCCCGCGATCTCAGGCGGCACCCCTGGGCCCTCGTCGCGCACCCGCAGCCGCACACTGGCCCCGGCGCGGTCCACCGCTACCGTCACGGTGCCTTCACCGTGGCTGACCGCGTTGTCGAGCAGCGACGCCAGCACGCCGTGCAGGTGGTCGCGGCGGGCGAACACCGTCGCCGCCGCTGTCACGTCGACGACCAGTCGCCGGTCGTGCTGCGCGAGGATCCGCTTCCACGGGTCGGAGGCGTCGGTGACCAGCTCCGTCAGATCGACGATCGTCGGTTCGACGGCGTCGCCGCGGGCCCGGGCGAGCAGCGCGGTGATGACGGCGTTGAGCCGTTCGACCCGGGCGAGCGCTTCTTCCGCCTCGGCTTGCACCGGCTCGTCGCCGATGCTGCTGATCTCATCGAGGTGCAGACCGATGCTGGTCAACGGGGTCCGTAGCTGGTGTGCGGCGTCCGCGGCGAACTCGCGCTGAAGCTCGACGAGCGCGCCGATCTTCCGGGCGCTTCGCTCGAGCACCCGCGAGATGCGGTCGATCTCCGGCACCCCGCTGGTGAGCGGCGCGGCCGCGAACTTCCCGTGGCCGAGCGCGTCCGCCCGCGTAACGAGCTCGGCGATCGGCCGGCCTACCCGCCGCGCTTGCCACAAGGCGAGACCGACCGCAGCGAGCATCGCCAGCACCGCGAGCCCCGCAACGACAAGCGTGACTTCGCGCGCGCGCACGAACGCCTCCTGCTCGGGGGCCTGCACCGTGATGGTGTCGTCCGCCGCGACGACGGTGGCCTGCAGGACGGGTCCGCTCAGGCGGGGGCCGGCAACGAGCCGGGTGCCGCCGGCCGGTCCGACCACGATTCGACGGCCCGGCATCAGCGCCAGGTAACGGTGCAGGTTGATCGGCTGACCGGCTTCCAGCCGGCTCTCCAGGCCGGTGGCGACACCGGCCGCCTGCTCCCGGAGCCTGTCCCGCGCGGACGTCCACACCTGGCGGCGCGCCAGGACCGCCAGCGGCACGCCGAGCATCGCGACGCAGACCAGTGCGATCGCCAGCATGCTGCCGACGAGCCGACGCCTCATCCAACGTCCTCGGCAAAGCGGTAGCCCTTGCCACGGACGGTGACAATGAAGTCGTCGCCGAGCTTGCTCCGCAGCCACGAGACGTGCTGGTCGAGCGTGCGGCTCGACCCCTGCCAGGTGGTCTGCCACACGTCGCGCAGCAGCTGCTCGCGGGTCACCACCTTGCCCGCGTCGGCGACAAGCCGGGCCAGCAGGTCGAACTCCTTCGGCGACAGCGAGAGCTCGGTGTCGTGC
>DATGDX010000119.1:0-5492 GCA_035310665.1 Mycobacteriales bacterium
CGGGAGACCGGCTACGAGGTGCGGTTCATCGAGTACATGCCGCTGGACGCGGACAACGCCTGGCGGCGGGACGAGGTGGTGCCCGCGCGCGAGGTGCTGGATCGGATCGCCGCGGTGTTCCCGCTGACCGACGCCCGCCCGGAGCCGACTCCCGAGCCGGCGACGACGTTCCGTTTCGCCGACGGCGCACCCGGGGCCGTCGGCGTGATCCCGAGCGTCACCGAGCCCTTCTGCTCCTCCTGCAACCGGCTGCGTCTCACCCCCGAGGGTGGGTTGCGCACCTGTCTGTTCGCGCTCGCCGAGACCGACCTGCGCGGTCCGTTGCGCGCCGGCGCGAGCGACGAGCAGCTCGCCGGGCGGGTTCGGGACGCCGTGTGGCGGAAGTGGGCCGGACACAAGATCAACGATCCGGACTTCGTCAAGCCGGCGAAGTCGATGTCGATGATCGGCGGCTGAACCGGATCGAGGCGCGTCCGCGTCTTGGTGCGGGTATCGCCTCGGTCCCGCCCGGGCATCCTGCCAACGTGACGACTGCCGGCAGGTCCCTTGGATCGGGCGTTGGTTCGGGCGGCACCGGAAGCACCGACCTGCTCGACGCGCTCGAGGCACTGCGCGGGTGCCTCGGCGAGGTCCGCCTGCCCTTGGACGCGCCGGGCGCCGCCGCGGCGCGCGCCGGGCGCGCGGAGCTGTTCGCCCAGCTCGACGACTACGTCCTGCCGCGGCTGCGCCGCATCGAGGCGCCGCTGCTCGCCGTGGTCGGCGGCTCCACCGGGGCGGGCAAGTCCACACTCGTGAACAGCCTCGTCGGCGCGGAGGTCTCGCCGGCCGGGGTGCTGCGCCCGACGACCCGGGCCCCGGTGCTCGTCTGCGCCCAGGCGGACGTGCGCTGGTTCGCCGACCGGCGGGTCCTCCCGGGGCTGCCCCGCGTCACCGGCGACAGCGCCGACCCGGGCAGCCTGCGCCTGGTTCCCTCGCCCGCGCTCGCTCCCGGCCTCGCCGTGCTGGACGCGCCGGACATCGACTCGGTGGTCACGGCCAACCGCGAGCTCGGCGCGCAGCTGCTCGCCGCCGCCGACCTGTGGCTGTTCGTGACCAGCGCCGCGCGGTACGCCGACGCGGTGCCGTGGGAGCTGTTGCGGACGGCGGCCGAGCGAGCGACCGCGCTCGCGGTCGTCCTCGACCGGGTGCCGGCGGAGGGGGAGGCGGAGGTGCGGGAGCACCTCGCCGCGATGCTCGCCCGGGAGGGTCTGGCCCAGGCGCCGCTGTTCGTCGTCCGGGAGAGCCCGCTGACCGAGGGTCGGCTGCCGGAGCCGGTCGTCGCGCCGCTGCGGGAGTGGCTCACCCGGCTCGCGGAAGACGTCGAGGAGCGGCAGGCCGTGGTGCGGGCGACGCTCGAGGGAGCGGTCGCGAGCGTGCTGCCCCGCGGCGAGGAGGTGGCGGCGGCGCTCGACGCGCAGGTGGCGACGGCGGAGGTGCTGCGTAGGGAGGCGATCGCGGCGTACGACATCGCGCGCGACGAGGTCGAGACGGCGGTGCGCGACGGGTCCCTGCTGCGGGGCGAGGTCCTCGCGCGGTGGCAGGACCTCGTGGGCACCGGGGAACTGCTGCGGTCACTGGAGGGTGCGGTCGGGCGCTTCCGGGACCGGATCAGCGCGGCGGTGCGCGGGCGACCCGCGCCGGGGCGCGAGCTGCGCGCGGCGCTCGAGGACACCGTGGAGACGGTGGTGAGCGTGGCCGCGGCCCGTGCCGCCGAGCGCGCCGCGGCCGCGTGGGAGGCGCGCCCGGCGGGCGCCGCGCTCCTCGCGCCCACCGACGGTGAGCTGGGCCGCGCGGCGGCGGACCTGCCGGACCGGTTGCGTGGCGAGGTCCGCGGCTGGCAGAGCACCGTGCTCGACCTCGTCTCGCGGGAGGGGGCCGGACGCCGCAGCGCGGCGCGGGTGCTCTCCCTCGGCGTGAACGGCGCCGGGCTGGCCGCAATGATCGCCGTGTTTGCCCACACCGGCGGGCTGACCGGCGGGGAGGTCGTGGTGGCCGGCGGCGCGAGCGCGCTCGCCCAGAAGGTCCTCGAGGCGGTGTTCGGCGACGAGGCGGTGCGCCGGCTCGCGGCCACCGCCCGGGCCGACCTGCTCGAACGCGTGGAGCGGGTGCTGGGCGACGAGGCGGACCGCTACCTGCGCCTCCTCGACCGGGCGCAGGTCGACCCCGATCGCGCGGGGCAGCTGCGCGAGGCGCTGTCCGGAGTGGCGGCAGCCGGGCGTCCAGGGGCCGGGCGTCCGGGGGCCGGGCGTCCGGCGGTGCGGGGGCGGCGATGAAAGCGCTGCGTGGCGCCCGCCAGGCACCGGTGCCCGACCTCGCCGCCCGCGTCGCCGCGCTCCGGGAGGTCGTCGCGCTGGCCGAGGGTCGGCTCGACCCGCACGCCGTCGCCGCCGCCCGGCGAGTGATCGAACAGGCGGACATCCGCCTCGCGCTGGCCCCGGGCTGCACGACGGTCGCGCTCGCGGGGGCGACCGGCAGCGGGAAGTCGTCGCTGTTCAACGCGCTGGCCGGGCTCGAGCTCTCCCCGGTGGGGCGGCGGCGGCCCACTACGGGCGCGGCACACGCGTGCGTGTGGGGCGACGGGGCGGCGGCCGCGCTGCTGGACTGGTTGGAGGTGCCCGCCCGGCACCGGATGAGCCGCACCGGGACCGCGGGCGGGGCTCAGGACACCGAGACCCCTGACTTCGACGGGCTGGTCCTCCTCGACCTCCCCGACCACGACTCGACCGAGGTGAGCCACCGGCTGGAGGTCGACCGGCTGGTCGAGCGGGTCGACCTCATGGTGTGGGTGCTCGATCCGCAGAAGTACGCCGACGCGCTCGTGCACGAGCACTACCTGCGCCGGCTGGCCCGTCACGAGCCCGTGCTGCTCGTCGTCCTCAACCAGGTCGACCTGCTCGACGCCGACAGCCGGGCCCGCTGCCTGACCGACGTCCGCCGCCTGCTGCGCGAGGACGGGCTGGGCAACGTCCCGATCGTGGCGACGTCGACGGTCACGGGCGACGGCCTGCCGGAGCTGCGCGGCATCCTCGCGGCCCGGGTCGCCGCGCGGCGCGCGGCGGTGGAGCGACTCGCGGCGGACGTGGACGCCGCCGCCGAGCGGCTGCGGACGCTCGCGGGAGGCACGGGCGCGCGGATCGACACGGCCGCCGGGCTCGACCCCGCGGCACACAACCGGTTGACCGACGCGCTGTCGGACGCGGCCGGTGTCCCGGCGGTCACGGCCGCGGTCGCCGCGGCGTACCGCGCGCGGGCGGTCCAGGCCGCCGGGTGGCCCCCCGCCCGGTGGTTGCGCCGTCTGCGCCCGGACCCGCTGCGCCGGCTGCACCTCGGGCTCGGCACCGGCCGTGGCGACGATCGCGTCCGCAGCTCGCTGCCGCCGCCCGGGCCCGGCGCGAGGGCGGTCGCCGAGGCCGCGGTGCGCGACGCGGCGGCGACGCTGGTCGCCGGGCTTCCCGAGCCGTGGCCGACCCGGGCCCGCGCCGGCGCGGTCGCGCAGGCCGCCGAGCTCCCGGACCGGCTCGACCGCGCGGTCGCCGGGACGGACCTGGGCATGGCCCCCCCGGCGTGGTGGCGGCTGCTCGGCATCACGCAGTGGGTGCTGACCCTCGTCGCGATCGCCGGCGCGTTGTGGCTCCTCGCGCTGGCCGGGCTCGGCTGGCTGCGCCTGCCCGCCCCCGACCCGCCGCAGGTGGGGGTGTTCCCGTTGCCGACCGTGCTGCTGGTCGGCGGCGTGCTCGCCGGGTGGCTGCTCGCGATCCTCGCCCGGCGCCTCGCGGCGCTCGGGGCCCGCCGCCGGGCCCGGCGCGCCCGGTCGCGGCTGCGCGCCGCGATCGAGACCGTCACCGAGGCGGCGGTCCAGCCGGTCCTGACGGAGCGCCGCGCGTACGCCGAGATGCAGCGCGCGCTCGACCGGGCCCTCGGCGCCTGACCCCTCCTCCTCGCGCCGGCTGGGGACAGACGTCGCCCTGTCCCCAGCCGGGGGCGCACCGGTGGTGCGCCCCCGTCCCGACTCGCAGGGTTGGTTTCGCGGCCGCGGGGGCCGCGGGAGCAGCCGCGCGAGGAGGAGCACGTGAACGAGACCTGGGTGACGCTGGTCGGCAACGTCGTCGCCGAGCCCCGGGCGACGGTGCTGGCCGACGGGACCTTTCTGGCCAGCTTCCGGCTGGCGTCGACGAGACGGCGGTTCGACCGCGGCGCGCAGGCCTGGCGAGACCAGGACACCGTCTACGTCACGGTGCTGTGCTGGCGGCAACTGGGGGAGAACGTCGCCGACTCCCTGTTCCGCGGGGCGCCGGTGCTGGTGACCGGGCGGCTGGCGACGAAGACCTACGACACCCGCGCGGGTGAGCGGCGGCTCGCGGTCGAGGTCGAGGCCGCGGCGGTCGGTCTCGACCTCAACCGAGGCAAGGGATCGTTGTTCCGCGGCACGCGGGCCCGCGCCGTGACGCCCGGTGCGGCGACGCCCGCGGATCCGGAGCGGACCCGACCCGTGTCCAGCGGCCCCGTCGCGCCCGACCAGACCCTCGTGCCCGCGGCCGCCGCCCCGGCGGCGGATGCCTTCGAGGGCCGCGTGGGGGAGGACGAGCCGGAGCCGGAGCCGGAGACGGTGGACGCCGCGTGACGCGGGGCCGGGGAGCGGTGTGGTCCCCGTACCCTGGGGTCATGGCGCAGTACATCTACACGATGCGCAACGTGCGCAAGGCCCACGGTGACAAGACGATCCTCGACAACGTCACGCTGTCGTTCCTCCCCGGCGCGAAGATCGGTGTCGTCGGCCCGAACGGCGCGGGCAAGTCGAGCGTGTTGCGGATCATGGCGGGCCTCGACGAGCCGTCGAACGGTGACGCCGTCCTCTCGCCCGGCTACTCTGTGGGAATCCTCGAGCAGGAGCCGCGGCTCGACGAGACCCGCGACGTGCGCGGCAACGTCGAGGACGGGGTCGCCGCCACCCGCGAAATGCTGCGCCGGTTCGAGGAGATCTCCGAGAAGCTCGGCTACGCGGACGGCGACGAGATGCAGCGGCTGCTCGACGAGATGGGCGAGCTGCAGACCACGCTCGACGCGCACAACGCGTGGGACCTCGACAGCCAACTCGAGCAGGCGATGGACGCGTTGCGGCTGCCCCCCGGCGACGCCGACGTCACCGTGATCTCCGGCGGGGAGCGCCGACGGGTCGCGCTGTGCCGGCTGCTGCTGCGCGCCCCCGACCTGCTGCTGCTCGACGAGCCCACCAACCACCTCGACCTGGAGACCGTGCGCTGGCTCGAGGCGTTCCTCGGCAGCTACGAGGGAGCCATCCTCATGGTGAGCCACGACCGTGCGTTCATCGATGCGCTCGTGGACCACGTCGTCGAGATCGATCAGCGTCGGCTCGTCACGTACCGCGGCACGTACGCTGACTTCGAGCGCCAACGCGAGATCAACCTACAGCAGCTCGAGGCCGCGTACAAGGC
>DATGDX010000120.1:0-9855 GCA_035310665.1 Mycobacteriales bacterium
CGCGCACCGCCCCGACCGCGCGCGGGCGCTGCTCCGCCCGTGGCGGGCCGCGGTCGCGGCCGAGGACCTGCTCGTCGAGATCGTCTCGCACGGCGGCCCCGGCGACGCCGCCCGCGGCGCGCGGCTCGCCGGGTTCGCCGCGGAGGAGCGGCTGCCCGCGGTGCTGACCAACGCGGTGCGCTACGCCGAGCGCGGCGACGCTCCCACCGCCGACGTCCTCGACGCGGCACGCCGCCTCGTGCCGCTGGACGACCGGCACGTGGATCGGGCCACCGCGGAGGGTTACCTCAAGTCGGGAAAGGAGATGGCGGAGGTCGCCGGAGAGATCGCGCGGCTCGCGGGCACCGGCTCCCGCGGCGCTCTCGCGCTGCTCTCCCGGACCCGGGTCGTCGCCGACCAGTGCGCCCTCGACCCGACCGCCGACCTGGGCGTCGGAGTCACGCACTTCCCCGAGCTCACGGTGACCAGTCCCGACGCCGCAGCGGCCGGTCGAGCGGCGGACGTCGTGTTGCGCGAGCGGTGTGTCGCCGGGTTCGGCCGTCGTGGACTGCCGGTGACCCGCGAGGGGGACGCGCGCCTCGACGCCGAGCTCGGCGTGATCACGCGGCTGGGCTACGCGGCGTACTTCCTGACGGTCGCCGGCGTCGTCGATCTCATCCGGGCGGCCGGAGTGCGATGCGCCGCGCGCGGGTCCGGGGCCGGCAGCCTCGTCACGTTTCTGCTGGGGATCTCCGACGTGGACCCGCTGCGCTACGGGCTGGTGTTCGAGCGGTTCCTGTCGCCGCTGCGAGAGGCGCTGCCCGACATCGACGTCGACGTGGAGTCCGCACGGCGGACCGAGGTGTACGAGTCGATCCTGGCCCGCTACGGCGGCGAGCGGTGCACCTGCGTGTCGATGATGGACACCTACCGGGTTCGGCACGCGATCCGCGACGTCGGGGCCGCGCTGGGGCTCCCGCCGCCGGAGGTCGACGCGCTGGCCAAGGCGTTCCCGCACATCCGCGCCGGCCAGGCCCGCGCCGCGCTGCGCGAGCTGCCCGAGTTGCGCGCGAGCGGGATCGACCCGCAGCGGATGGATCTGCTGTTCCGCCTCGTGGAGCGGCTCGACGGGCTGCCGCGGCACATCGCGCTGCACCCGTGCGGCGTGCTGCTGTCCGATCGGACCCTGCTCGACCGCACCCCCGTCGAGGCGAGCTGGCTCGGGTTCCCGATGAGCCAGTTCGACAAGGACGACGTCGAGGCGCTGGGGCTGCTCAAGCTCGACGTGCTCGGGGTCCGCATGCAGTCGGCGATGGCCCACGCCCTCGCCGAGGTGCAGCGCGTCGACGGCGTCACGGTCGACATCGACGGGGTCGCCCGCGACGACCCCGCCACGTTCGCGCTCATCCGGTCCACCCGGACCCTCGGCTGCTTCCAGATCGAGTCGCCGGGCCAGCGGGAGCTGATCGGCAAGTTCGCGCCGGAGACGTTCGAGGACCTCGTCGTCGACATCTCGCTGTTCCGCCCCGGGCCGGTGAAGACCGACATGGTCACCCCGTTTCTCGAGGCGCGGCAGGGCTGGCGCGAGCCGCACTACCTGCACCCGGACCTCGAGCCGGTGCTGCGCGAGACGTGCGGTGTCGTCGTGTTCCACGAGCAGGTGCTGCGCATCGTCGCGACCCTCACCGGGTGTTCGCTCGCGGAGGCCGACGAGGTCCGGCGAGCACTCGGCGACCCGGAGACGCAGCCCGACGTGCGCGCGTGGTTCTGTCCCGCGGCCCTGGCGCGCGGCTACCCGAGCACCGTCGTCGTGCAGGCGTGGGAGGTGCTGCGCGGCTTCGCGTCGTTCGGGTTCTGCAAGGCGCACGCGGCCGCGTTCGCGGTGCCGACCTACCAGTCGGCGTGGCTCAAGGCGCATCACCCGGCCGCGTTCCTCGCCGGCGTGCTCACCCACGACCCGGGGATGTATCCGAAACGGTTGATCCTCGCCGACGCGCGGCAGGTCGGCGTCGCCGTCCTGCCCCTCGACGTCAACCGGTCCGATGCCGTCTACCGCGTCGAGCGGGTCGGCGTGCTGGACGCGCCGCTCGGGGAGCCCACCCCCGATCCGCCCACCCCCGATCCGCGAGGGTGCGAGGCGCACACCTACGGCATCCGGCTCTCGCTCGCCGAGATCAAGGGGATCGCGGAGGGGGAGGTCGCCCGGATCGTCGCCGCCCGCCCGTTCGCCTCGCTGTCCGACTTCTGGCACCGGGCGGCGGTGTCCCGGCCGATCGTCGAGCGGCTCGTCGTCGCCGGCGGCTTCGACGCGGTGTACGGCATCGGTGCCGCGCTGCCGGTCCGCCGCCGCGGTCAGCTCACCCGCCGCGACCTGTTGCTCCAGGTAGCCGAGCTGGACTCGTGGACACGAGCGGGGAGACGCGGCGGCGGACCCCGATCACCCGTCCGTGGTGGCCCCCCGGTGCCCGACCGGGCGGCCGCGGACGACGTGTGCGCGCGGGCGGCGCGACAGTCGCAGGCCGCGGCTCCCCGGCCGGCCGACCCCGTCCAACTCGCGCTCGACCTCGGCGGCCCGGGGGAGGCGGTCCCGAGCGGCTTGCCGGACATGAGCGACCCCGAGCGCGTGCGCGCCGAGCTCGAGGTGCTCGGCCTCGACGCGACACGGCACGTCGTCGACTTCTACGCCCCGTTCCTCGCCGCTCTCGGCGTGACCCGGGCCTGCGACCTCGTCCGGTGCCGCGCCCACGCCGACGTGCTCGTCGCCGGGGTGAAGGTCGCAACGCAGACCCCGCCCGTGCGCTCCGGACGGCGGGTGGTCTTCGTCACCCTCGACGACGCGACCGGTCCGGTCGACGCGACCGTCTTCGAGGACGCCCAGGCGGTCACTGCCGCGACGCTGTTCCACGCGTGGCTGCTCGTCATCCGCGGCCACGTCCGGCGCACGGGCCCGCGCGGAGTGTCGATCCGCGCGACCGGCTGCTGGGAGCTTCCCGCGCTCGCGGGCGCCTGGGCCGACGGGGGGCTCCCCGCGGTGATCGCCGCGATGGCCGCCCCGCGCCCGGTCACCGACGCCGCGGTCCAGGGGGCCGCGGAAAGCCGATCCACGCGCCCGGTCATGGTGCCGCCGTCCGGTGCCCCGACGCAGCCGGCCGCCGGAGCGCGGCCCTCGCCGTACGCCGATGTCCGTCCTGCCGGCATCGTTGTCGCCGCGTCGCGCCGGCTCTGGCACGCCAGTCCAGGGAGCGCCGGGTGAGGCCCTCGCCATCCCGCGTGACATTACGCTGGGTCGGCCGGGGTGCGTGCCGCACCGGGACCTGTGCGACCAGGAGGAGGCGAGCCTGCCCGTGGCCGAGCGCACCCGCCAGCGCAGCGCGGTGCGCACCGCCGTCGTCTGGGACGCGCTGCGCCGAGCGCTCGACGAGCGGGTCGCGGCCTTGGTCGAGCCTCGGTTGGACGTCGTCGACGCCGGCGGGGGGACGGGAGGGTTCGCGGTCCCCCTCGCCGAGCTCGGTCACACCGTCACGGTCGTCGACCCCAGCCCCGACGCCCTTGCCATCCTCGAACGGCGCGCCGCCGAAGCCGGGGTGTCGGAGCGCGTGCGCGGGGTGCAGGGAGACGTCGCCGGGTTGCCCGAGGTCCTGCGCGACGGCTGCTGCGACGTCGTCCTGTGCCACAGCGTCCTCGAGGTCGTCGACGATCCGGGCGCGGCGGCGCGCGCGGTCACCGGAGTGTTGCGGCCCGCCGGGTTGGTCAGCGTGCTCACCGCGAACCGGGCCGCCGCGGTGCTGCACCGGGCCCTGCTCGGGCGCTTCGACGACGCGCGCACCGCGTTCACCGACCCGCTGGGACGCTGGGGTGCCGCCGACCCGATACCGCGCCGGTTCACGCTGCCGGAGTTGGTCGACCTGTTGCAGGGGGCCGGGCTGCAGGTCGGCCCGGTCCACGGGGTGCGGGTGTTCGCCGACCTCGTGCCGGGCAGTGTGCTCGACGCCGACCCCGGCGCGCTGGACGCGCTGGTCGCGCTCGAGGCCGCCGTCGCCGAGACGCCGACCTACCGCGACATCGCCACCCAGCTGCACGTCCTCGCCGTGCGCGGGCGCGCACCCGGCTGACCCGTCGGTGCCCAGGTGAGCCGGCGGCAGCTGACCCAGGGGACCCGGGGGACGCGGGGGACCGCGGGCGGCAGCCCGCTCCCGCGGACCCCGCTTCGCGACGCCGCATGCCCGATCCTGCACGTCGACATGGATGCCTTCTACGCGAGCGTGGAGCTGCGTCGCCGTCCGGAGCTGCGCGGCCGGCCGATGATCGTGGGTGGGGCGGGGACGCGCGGCGTCGTCCTGTCGGCGACCTACGAGGCGCGCGCGTTCGGTGTGCACTCCGCGATGCCGATGATGCGGGCCCGCCGGCTGTGTCCCCAGGCGGTGGTGCTGCCGCCGGATCCGCGGGCCTACGCGACGACGTCCGCTGGCGTGATGGAGATCTTCCGGTCGGTCACCCCGCTGGTCGAGCCGCTCGCGCTCGACGAGGCGTTCCTCGACGTCGCCGGGGCGTCCCGGCGTCTCGGCAGCCCGGTCCAGATCGCGGAGCTGCTGCGCGCGCGCGTCGTCGACGAGCAGGGCATCACCTGCTCGGTGGGGGTGGCGCCGTCGAAGTTCGTGGCGAAGCTCGCGTCGGCGACGTGCAAGCCGGACGGGTTGCTGGTCGTGCCCGCCGACCAGGTCGTGGCGTTCCTTCATCCGCTTCCGGTCGGCGCGCTGTGGGGCGTCGGGGAACGCACCGAGGAGGTCCTCGTCCGCCTGGGCCTGCGCACCGTCGGCGACCTCGCGCACACCCCGGTCGAGACGCTGCGGCGGGCGCTCGGGCCGGCGCTCGGCGCGCACCTCGCCGCGCTCGCGTGGGGGCGCGACGAGCGTTCGGTCGTGCCGGACGAGCCCGAGCGCAGCATCGGCGCGGAGGAGACGTTCCCCCGCGACGTCGACGACCCGGAGGCGATCCACCGCGAGCTGCTGCGGCTCGCCGAGCGGGTCGCCGCGCGGCTGCGCGCCGCCGGGCTCGCCGGCCGGACGGTGAGCATCAAGGTCCGCTTCGCGGACTTCACCACGCTCACCCGGGCCCGGACGCTGCCCCACGTGACCGACGTCGGGCACGAGATCTACACGGTCGCGCGCGGGATGTACGACGCGCTCGGGCTCGACCGCGCCCGGCTGCGACTGGTCGGCGTCCGGGTCGAGGGGCTGGCGGACGCCGCGACGCAGCCGCGCCAACTCCTGCTCACCGAGTGGGCGAGCGGGTGGCGGGAGGCGGAGCGCGCGGTCGACCGCGCGACCCACCGGTTCGGCGCGGGCAGCGTGCGCTTCGCCGCCCTCGTCGACGAGGGCGACAAGGGCCCTCCGCCGTCTTCCCCGGCCGTCGGCCCGTCCGCGACCGCCGCCCCGGGCGCCCGCGGGGGCACCGCCCGGGGCACGACCGGGGGCAGGTCGCCCGGTGTCCGTTTTCCTGCCCCGTAGCCCTTTCCTCGCCGCTTCCGCGCGGCCGGGCAGGCTCGTATCCTGTGACCCGCGGGCGACCGTCCGGCCGTGCGCGTGCCTCGTGTCCCTGTCCGTTGTCGGGCGGGACGCAGCCGTCCGTGGGAGGAGCACCGTGCCGCTCTCCGAGCACGAGCAGCGCCTGCTCGACCAGATCGAGCGCGCGCTCTACGCAGACGATCCGAAGTTCGCGAGCGCGGTACGCTCGGCGAACCTGCGCAGCCACTACCGGCGTCGGATCCTGCGCTCCGCGCTCGGCTTCGCGGTCGGTCTGCTGCTCCTGCTCTACGGCGTGGCCGCCCCGATGGTCCCCGTCGGCGTCGCCGGCTTCCTGGTGATGCTCGCCTCGGTGCTGCTCGGCGTCCGCAGCTACACCCGCCTCTCGGGGCAGCGCGACGGCGCCGGCGCACCCGCGCCGAAGGCGGGTCGCCGCGGCCGCCCGGTCATCCGGGAGCGGCTCGAGGAACGGTGGCGGCGGCGGTGGGAGGAGCGCGGCGGCCGCTGACCAGCCGTCGGCCCCACGTCCTGCCGGCCCGCTACGTCCCCTTCCCGCCCGCGTCGCTGCGCTGATCGTTGCCAGTCCGCGCCCGGTGGCGACCAGCGCCCCGCTCACCCCGGCCACGACCGGCCGCGACTGTCCGCGCCTCGGCGAGCAGGGCCGGCGGGAACGCCCGGGCCCGCCACCGCCGCGGCCACGCGACCCGGCGCCCCAGCGCCGCGCGCACCAGCGCCGCGTCCGCCCGCGCCCGACCGCACTCCGCGGGCGTGATCGGCGCGCGTTCCCCGGGCCGCCCGTACCTCGCGAGCTCCTCGTCGTACGCGAGCCGCGCGAGCGCCGCCGCGTCGTCCGGCCCGAGCCGGGCGGCCGCGGCCAGGCGGCGGGCGGCGGCGCGGGGGCTGTCCGCGCCGGCCAGCCCGAACCCGAAGTCGACCGCGGCCCGGTGGACCTCGTCCCACCCCGCTCGGGCGCACGCGGCCGGGCCGCGCGGCCGTGACCAGCGGCGCCGGCGGGCCACCCGGTCGGCGGTCGCCGGTGTGGCGAGTGCGACGAGGAGACCCAGCCCGAGGACCGGAAGCACCGGGAGCCCCGCCCGTGGCCCGTCTCCTCCGTCGGTCGGCGTCCGCTCGTCACGCGGGTGCCCCCCGGACCGCCCCGGTCGGGGATCGGTGGCCCCGGACGCCGCGGGCGCGCCGCTCGGCGCCGCATCGCGACCGGCAGCGGGGGCGTCCGGGGAGGACGGGAGGGAGTACGCCGGGACGACGGCCCGACCGTCGCCGCGGGGCGTGGGCTCGAACCGGGTCCAGCCGACGCCGGGGAAGTACAGCTCGGGCCAGGCGTGCGCGTCCCGGGTGGTTACCGACCACGTCCCGTCCGGGGTCCGCGCGCCCGGCGTGAACCCGACCGCCACCCGCGCCGGGATCCCGAGGGCACGGGCCATCAGCGCCATGGTCGCGGCGAACTGCTCGCAGTACCCGCGGCGGTCCGCGAGGAAGCCGAGCAGCGCATCGGTGCCGTGCCCCGCGGCGACCGTGGTGTCGTAGGCGAACTGGGTGCGGAACCAGTCCTGCAGGGCCACCGCCCGGCGGTACGCCGTGGTGGACCGGGCGGTGATCGCCGTGGCGAGCTCCGGCAGGACCCGCGGGAGGTCGGGCGGGAGCTGCAGCTCTTTCCCGGCACCCGCCGGCGCCGCGGCGGCGTCGAGCACGGCTCGGAGCGGGAGGACCTTGCGGCTGACCGCGACGTACAGCAAGTCCCGGGTCCTGGTCCGGGTGGAGAACACGACCCGCGTGACCCGGTCGTAGCGCCAGTCCCCCCGCACGTCGACGCCGGTCGCCGGGTAGGGCAGCGGGAGCCACGGAACGTCGAGGCGGGTGACCCGCACCCGCGTCCGGACCGTCGTGGTCGGCACGGACGTGTCGAGCCCCAGCGGCGCGGGCAGGCCGCGCGCGACGCGCTGCGCGACCGGGCCCGTCATCCTCGACGGGCGCCAACTGGTGCCGTCGAAGACGTCGAGGGTGACCATGCGGAGGTAGTCGGGGTTCGGATCCGTGGTCCGGACTCGCATCACCTCGACGGGCGCGGCGAGGGTCAGGTCCCGTCGCAGGTCGACGATCGGGTTCACGACCACGGTCGAGCCGCCGCGTGCCTCGCCGGCCCCGCCCGACCGGTCGGTGTCGATCCAGCCGGCGCGCAGCCCTGGCACGAGGGTGGGGACGCCGACCGCGAGCGCGACGGCGATGACGGCGACCCGGCCGCCGGATGCCGCGGGCGCGTCAGGGCCCGGACCGGCGTCCCCGGCCCCCGGCGTACGCCCTCAGGTCGCGACCCGCTCCCGCTCGTCGGCGCGCAGCAGCGCGAGGTACCCGCCGGCGCCGAGCAGGAACGGCAGGACGCCGAGCCCGGCGGGGAGCACGGCCGCCGGAACCGCGACGAGCGCGAGCAGCGGCAGCCCGGCGAGCGCCGGCCGACGCCAGGTGACCGCGACGGTGTCGACCGCCAGCGCGACGAGGCCGATCCCGCCGACGGCGAGCAGCCGCAACCCCGGGGTCGGTGGCACCGGGGCGGCGAGCCGCGCCGCGTCCGCCAGGCCGACACGGGCGAGCGCGAGAAGCGCGTCGACGGCGGCGGGGCCGGGCACGAAGCCGAGCGGGGCGACCGCGCGCGCCCAGCCGACGGTCAGCGCCAGCAGGAGCCCGGCCAACTCCGAGAGCAGAACGAGCGGGCGGCGCAGGCGCGTGTGGCGCGCTCCGGCCCCGGCAGTGACGACGACGAGCACGGTGGCGGCGGCCGGCCAGAACCACGGCACGCCGGCGTAGAGCGGCACCAGCGCGGTGGCAGATCCCACGGTCGTGAGGGCCCCGAGGACGGCGCGCCGGTCGTCTCCCGTCACGTCCGCTCCCGCACCGCGACGTGTCGCCACCGGTCCGCGAGCCGCTGCCCCGCCTGCAGCTCCACGACGCGCCACCCCGCACCACGGAGCAGGGTGGCCGCCGCCCGATGCTGCCCGCGCGCCTCGCCCGCGGCGTGCGCCGGCAGCGCCGTCCACGACGCGACGTCGAGGAGCACGGCGACGCACTCGGTGCCGCCGTGGCGCAGCCGGGCGAGCTCCTCCGTCTCCCGCAGGTCCAGCATGCCGAGGACCGCCGCGACCAGCCCCGCCCCGTCGCCATGCCGCACCGCCGTGACAGTGGGGACGAGGGAGCGTCCGCGCGAGGGCGTGACCACCGCGAGGCTGTCCAGCAGCGTCTCCTCGAACGCGCTCCCGCCGACCTCGTCGATCGCGGGACCGGAGTCGGTCACGAGTCGCAGCGCGAAGCCATGGCGCGCGAGGTGCACCCCGATCGACGCGGTCGCGGCCACCGCGACCTCGAACGTCGCGACCACCCCGGCCCCGCCCGGACGCCTCGCGGAGTCGTCATGGCGGCCGCCGCCGTGGGTGTCATCGCGGGCGCCACCGCGGGCGCCACCGCGGGCGGCGAGGCGCGCGTCGAGGAGCAGCGCCCCGCGGTTCTGCCACGGCTGCTCCCGGCGCACCATCAGCTGCCCGTACCGCGCGGTCGAGCGCCAGTGCACCCGTCGCAGGTCGTCGCCCTGCCGATACTGCCGCGTCGCGGCGTCGTCCTCCCCGGCGGCCGCGACGGAGCGTGAACGGCTGTCCCCGCCGCCCGACCAGTCCCCTCCCAGCGGCACCGCAGGCAGCGGGGTCACCGCCGGGGTGACCAGGAGCGAGTCGGGCGCCGGGAACGACCGGGTGAGTTCCGCGAGTCCGAACGGGTCGGCGATGCGCGCGCGTGGCGGCGCGAGCGGGTAGCGCCCCCGCGTCTCCGGCCGGATGTGGTGCCTGAGCTCGCGGGTCTCGCCCGGCTGCAGGTGGGCGACGACGAAGCGGGGAGGGGCGGCGGGGGCGAACGGCTGGTCGTCCGGGACGAGCAGGACGCCGGTCGGCACCTGGGACAGGTTGGTGAGCCGTAACCGGACCGTCGTGGAGGCCCCGACACAGACGCGCGGGGGGTCGAGGCTGCGGGCGCAGGCGAGGCGCGAGCGGGCCGGGACGACCACGGCGATCGCGACGAGGGGCAGGGCGAGCACCAGGACGCCGACGCGGAGCAGGTCCCGCTGGCCGACCACGAGGGCAACCCCGCTCGCCGCCGCCCCGGCGAGGAGGAAGCCCCAGCCGCGGGTCGTCAGCCCGGCGAGCCCCAGCCGCATGACTACACCCGGCCGGGGCGGGGCCGGGTGCGGTCGGGCACGGGGACGCGGGCGACGAGGCCGGCGACGACATCGCTCGGGCTGAGCCGCGCGACCCGCGCCTCGGCGGTGGGCAGCAGTCGGTGGGCGAGCACGGGGGCC
>DATGDX010000121.1:0-6303 GCA_035310665.1 Mycobacteriales bacterium
GCGCATCCCGGGCCCGGTCGGAGAGTCGTCGTTCACCGAGTCCCTCGGGCTGTCCGCGGACGGGACCACGCTGGCCGTCGGCGTTCCGGCGCTCAAGACCGTGTGGATCTACAGCCGAGCCGGCGCGGTCTGGCGCCGCACGGCCCAGGTGCGACCGCCCGCCCGCCTCAGGGACTTCGGTGAGGCCGTCGCGCTGTCCGGTGACGGCCGGACGCTCCTCACCCGGGCCGTGCGCGGGACCTCCGTGAGCACGATCTGGGAGGGCGTCACCGTCTACGGGCGCACGTCGACGGGCTGGTCGCTCGACGCGGTCATCGACGCGCCCCGGCGGCCCCTGGGGGCCACGCGCTTCGGCACGACGCTCGCCGCCTCGGTCACCGGCGACACCGCGGTCATCGGTGCGCCCGACGACGCCAGGTGGGACAAGGACATGTTCACCTACGGCGCGGTGCACGTGTACCGGCGGTCGGCCGGCCGGTGGCAGGTGCTGGACACGCTGCGCATCCCGGACAGGGTGGCGAAGCTCGGCTTCGGTGACGCGGCCGCGATCTCCCCGGACGGCACCACGCTTGCGGTCGGCGGCCCCCGGCTGTACACGTTCAGGGACGTGCTCCGCGGCAGGTCCAGGGGCGGCGTGCCCGCCTCGCACCGGTACGCGCTCACGGGCAGGTTCGGGAAGTTCCAGGCACCGGGCGTGGACACCGCGTTCGGCCACAGCCTCGCGCTGTCCGCCGACGGCCGGACCCTCGTCGCCGGCGACGAGGTGCGGACCGTGCACGGCGTCGTGGCCGCCGGCCGGGTCCACCGTTACGTCCGCTCGGACACCGGGTGGCGGTTCGGCGGCGTCCTCGACCCGGCCCCGTGCGCGCTGCCCTGCGACCGCTCTCGGTCCGGCACCGCGGTCGCCGTGGACGCGGCCGGGCGCCGGGTGCTCGTCGTCGAGCGGGCCGACGCGCGCCCGTGGGCGACCGGGGTCGACGTCTACGACCGGCGGTAGCGGGCGCCGCCCGCGGCCCGCTACGCCCGCGACCGCTGCTACGAGCAGATCACGTGCGGCTCGGGGAGGTAGCGCGTGTGCAGCGTCTCCCGCTTCACCTCGCGCCCGCCCTGGCTGAACACGCGCCACACCTCGATGTCGAAACCGGAGTTGCCGGAGGACGCGTGGCAGTCGGGCCGGGACTCGTGCTTGGTGCCGAACGACCGGAACCGCGTCCGCGGCCCGGACACCGAGGTCACGTCGTACCGCTTCGTGCTCCAGAACGACACCGTGATCGACGTGCCGGTGTAGGAGGTGTCGATGAGCACGCCGTACGGCGAGTCGTTCGCGAACTTCAGGTCGGGCCAGGGGTAGGAGACGGTCGCCTCCCGACCCGCCGGGTAGCGGCTGATGTAGTAACTGTGCGGCTGGTGCTCGACGTCCTTCAGCCCGGCGAAGAACACCGCGTTGAACAGGGTCGTCGCGAACTGCGAGACCCCGCCGCCCACCGAGTCGACGAAGTCCCCGTCCGAGATCATCGGGGCTTCGACGAAGCCGCGCGCGCGGTCACGGGGCCCGACGACCCCGTTGAGGCTGAACGTCTCGCCGGGCAGCACGACGTAGCCGTCGACGATGTCCGCGATCCGGTGGATGTTCTGGACCCGGGGCCGACAGCAGGGGTGGCGGGTCGTGAACGTGCTCACGCGCTCGCGGACGCCCAGGGCCCTGGCCCGCTCGGTCGTCACCCGGGGTCTGGTCACGGTCAGCCCGACCGTGGCGGTGCGCGGCGCCGGCGCGGTGAGCACCCGGAGCACCGCGGTGGCGAGCGCGTTCGGCGCGACCGTGCGCCCGTCGGCCGACGGGACGACGCGCGGGACACCGGTGGACACGTCGTACGTCGCGTCCTTCGGCGGCGTCTCCACCGCGGCGAGCCGCACGCGCGCGTCCTGGCGCAGGCCCGCGCCGTCGAGCCGCGGCACCAACCGCCCGTCGGCGCCGGGGACGAGTTGCAGGTGGGCGGCGAGCGCCGCCGGGGGGATGGACAGCGCCGCAGGCGGGGTGGACAGCGCCGCAGGCGGGGTGGACACCGTGCGTCCCGCGACGGACAGCTGCACCGGGGCGGCGACCGCCGGCCGGGCGATCTCACGCAGCGCGCGGTCGATCTCGGCCGCGCCGACCTTCGCGGGCACGGTCCGAACCGGCAGGCGAACGGGGCCCGTGGTGCGCAGGTACGCCGCCCGGACGCGGGCGGCGGCCGCGTCCCGGTCCAGAGCCCGCCCGGGGACGGGCGCGACGGCGACGGGGGTCACGCCGTCGAAGCGGACCGCACCCTCGCGGACCTCCCGGTCGACCTGCTCCGCGATCCCGGCGATCGCGGCGGACAGCCCACGCTCGTCGACGCGGGCGACCGGTCGGACGCCGTCGCTGCCCAGCGTCGCGCGCAGGAGCGGGACCGGGTTGAGCGTGCGGCGCCCGGCCGCCTCGACGGTCGCCCGGGCGTCCAGGGACAGCCCGGCGTCGGCGGGACGAATCTCGAACGACCGCTCGGCGGCGACGACCGGGATCGGGGCGCGCGCACGGTCGGCGTACGCGGTGTCCAGTCGGCGAACCGCCGCCGCCGGCGACAGCCCGCCGATCGTGACGGAGCCGACGTGGGCACCCGCTCGGACCCCGGAGCCGACGGCGGCGAACGCGGCGGCGTAGCCGAGCGCGACGACGAGCACGACGATGCCGCCGGCGAGCAGCACCGCTCGGCGAGGGGGCACGGGGACGCTCACGCTGGCAGGTCCTTCGTCACGGCGGCAAGGCGACGGATGTCAGCGTACGACGCTGGCGCGTAGTTGCCCGGTGACGAAAGGCGACCGGCGCGCCGCGGGTCACGAGCCGGACAGGGACCGGTAGCCGCCGTCGTAGTAGACGAGGGGCTGGGCGTCGGGGCAGGGCACGGTAACGTCGAGAACGTCGGCGAGCACGATCGTGTGGTCCCCGCCGTCGTGCACGGCACGGGTGCGGCACTCGAGCGCGGCGACGGCGTCCGCGAGCACCGCGGCCCCCGTGTGCGCCCCCCGGCGGTGCCGGAACCCGGCGAGCTGGCCGGCGATGGGCCGCCCACGGCTGGCGAACCACGCCGATGCGTCGACCGCGTCCTCCGCGAGGACGGACACCGCCCACAGCCCCGACGCCAGCACCGCCCGGTGGAAGCGCGCGGTCTTCTCGACGCAGAACAGGACGAGCACCGGGTCGAGCGACACCGAGGTGAACGAGCTGACCGTCATCGCGTGGTCGGTCGCGTCGACCACGGTGCTGACGACGGTGACGCCGGTCGCGAAGCGGCCCACGACACGGCGGAACTCCTGCGGGTCCACGCCGGCGGGCTCCGGGACGGGGGACGCGTGCATTCCACGGCCACCTTAGCCACGATCGGCCGGCCCCTGATCAGCTGGCCCCTGATCAGCTGGCCCGCGCCCGCCCGGCCCCGACGCCGCCACCGCGACCGCGGCCCCGAGAACGCCGGACAGCAGGAAGGCGACGCCCCCCGCGCTGTTCGTCACGACGAGGTCGCCCTCCGGGCGCACCAGCCCGAGCCCGATCGCCGACGCCGCCCAGCCGAGGGCGAGCGCCCCGGCTCCGCTCCGCCCGCGACCCCCGCGCCCGGCCGCGACGCCGCCGACGGCGTTGCCGAGCAGCGCGACCACGGCGCCGACCGGCGCCGGCACGCCGAGCACGCGCGGGATCGCGGGGGACAGGAACGCCCCGAGCACGCCGAGAACCGCGCCGAGCAGGGTGAGCACGGCGTACGTCGCCACCTCGACGACCGCGGCGCGCACCGGAGGTCAGCCGACGTCGCGCGTGGGGCCCGGTGCGGGAAACCCGGGCGAGCCGCGGGCCTCCCCGCACCAGGTCCGTCGCCGCTCGGCCGAACCCTCGGTCGCGGCCATCACATCCGCCCCCCGTCTCGGAAGAGACAGAACGCCTAGCGCCCGTGCTTGCGCTCGGCGTAACCCTTTCGATCCACGTCCCCGCGTCGTGTCGGGCAGGAGGAGGGCGTCATCCGCGCGGGACCGCGAACGCCGTCAACGTCCCCGTTCCGGCGGCGACCCGCGGCCAGTCGGTGGTCACCGCGAACACGCCGACCCCGCTCGTCGGGTACTTCCGCCGCAGCTCGCCGCGCGCCGTCGCGTCCCCACGGCCGTCGTCGAGGGTGAGCGCGAGCGCCTCGATGGCCGGGTTGTGCCCGACCAGGACGAGCGTGTCCGCCTCGGGCGGCGTGCCGCGCAGCACGGCGAGCAGGTCGTCGAGCGTGTTGTCGTACATCCGCTCGTCGAGCACCGGCTCGGGCGCCGCGCCGATCTCGCCGGCGGCGAGCTCCCACGTCTGCCGCGCGCGCCGCGCCGGGGACACCACGACACGGTCCGGGGCGAGGCCGTGGTCCGCAAGCCACCGTCCGATCGCCGCCGCGTCCGCGACCCCGCGGTCGGCCAGCGGGCGGTCCGCGTCCGCACCCCCGTCGGGGGCGGCCTTGGCGTGCCGGACCAGCACGAGCCGCCGCGGGTCGTGACCGGAGTCGGGCGCCCGGGCGGCCGTGTCCGGCCCGCGGGCGGGACGGGTCACGGGTCGCCCGCGCCGCGCGCCGAGCGCCCCGCCACCCGGCCGGCGGGCACCTCCAGCCGGTCGAGGAGGCGACGCGTCGCGGCCGCGATCGTGTCGACCGCGTCCTCGAAGGCCTCCGCGTTGCGTGCCGCGGGGGCCCGGAAGCCGCTCACCTTCCGGACGTACTGCAACGCGGCGGCCCGCACCTCCTCGTCGCTCACGGCGGGGGTGTACGGCGGCCGCAAGGTCTTGATGCTGCGACACATGGCGGGAGCGTACGACGCCGCACCGACGGCGCCCCGCGGCTACTCCACCGAGATGATCTTTTCGAGCCGGCTCACCTGAGGACATCGTCGTGTGCGGTCACGAGCGTGGCTGATCGTGCCCGGCGGACACGACGATCACCACGACACCTGCGGACGACCACGCGGAGCGCGGCCCCCTGGCGAGCCGGGCGACGGGCGCGGCGCGCCCCCCGCCGCGCCGCCCGACCGTTGCCGCGTCCTGCCGAGATCAGGTCTGGTTTCCGGGAATGTTCTTGTAGTCCTTGGGGTCGACGCCCTCGGGCTTCGGATCCTTCTGCCGCTGCCCGCCGCCGTGCTCGGTGTTCGTGCCGCCACCCAGCGCCTCGATCATCTCGCCCTTGTTCATGTCCTCGGCGTTCTCGATCCCGGCCTGCCCCGCCTTCTCTCGGACCTCGCCGGTCTTCATGTCCTCGAGGTGCTCCGACATCGCCGTCCCCTCGCCCACGTCCTTGATGGCGAGCTCACGCCTTCCGCAGCGTTTCGTAGGCGCCGTGGGGGTCGGGGCTGAACGGCGCGTCGCCGTCGCGAAGTCGCCGCACGTCGGCCACGATCTCCCGGGACTCGACCTCGCTGAACTCGTTGTCGACCTGCTCGTCGTGCTGCAGGCGCCCTTCGAGGTACGTGAGCAACTGGTCCCAGCTGGTGAAATCCGCGCGCCGGAACAATGCCTCGACGTCCGACTACTTGTGGGTGGTCATCTCACACACCCCCTGCGATTCCCCGACCATCCGCTGATGCGGTCACCCGTTCGTCGACGTGACGCCTTGGTCGCCCCGCTCCCCGCCGCCGGCGGCACTGTCCCCCATGCTCACCGTGTCGGCCATGTCGTCCTCGCTGATCTGCGCAGTCGCGGGGTGAGCGTTCGCGCCGGGCAGTCCCCCGGTCTGGCCCACGCTCGGCGCCTGGTGCTCCGGTTCGCTCATGCGCGCTGGATTACCCGGTCGGGCACTCCCCACACGCTCGCGATCAGCGGCGCGACACGTGTGCGCTTCGGAGAGGACGCGCGGCGGGAATTGGCGCGTGCGGGAGGGCGTGGGTGAGACCGGACCCGATCAGCCGAGCCCGGCGAACAGGTCGGTCTCCCAGCCGTTCGGCCCGTGGCCCGGCCCGCGCGGGCCCCGCACGAGGATGAAGTGTTCGAGCCCGAACGCCCGCTGCCCCACGTTGTTGGACAGGGCGAAGAACGGGCCGTCAAGCGCGATCTGCGTGCGGTGCGCGCGCATCGCGGCCATCTTCGCGTCGAGGAAGTCGCGCGCGTCCACCTCCGTCGTGACGACGTCGTCGGGCACACCGAACGGCAGGTCGTCCACCGACTCGACGCCGAAGAAGTCGCCATGCCCCGCCTCGCGCAGTTGGTCGATCGACGCCTGCAGGAACGACTTCGGCACCGCCGTGTAGTACAGCTTGCCGACCCGCCACGGCGCCCCCAGG
>DATGDX010000122.1:0-12430 GCA_035310665.1 Mycobacteriales bacterium
GGGCACGAGGACCGGCCCGAGACCCCACAGGCCGCGGCCGAGACGGCGGTGACCGCGGCCCGGGAGGCGACCGGCGCGGCAGCGGACACCGCGACCGCGCGCGACGCGGCCCGTGACGCGCAGGCCGGCGCGGAGATCGCGGCCGACGCGGCGGCCGATGCGGTCGCGCCGGACCCGCTGCTCGACACCCAGACGCGCCGGCTGGCGGCGGGCGCGACCGAGGAGAAGCCGTACGGGCGACCGGGAAAGCCGTTGTCCCGGCGCTCGCCGTTCCGGATCGGGTTCACCGGCGCGCTCGGGGTCGCGGTGGCGTACTTCCTCGTGCAGGGCCTGATCCAGGCGCGCCAGGTGCTCGTGCTGCTCGTCGTGTCGCTGTTCCTCGCGGTGGGGCTCAACCCCGCGGTCGAGGCCCTCCAGCGGCGAGGGGTGCGCCGCCGCTGGGCGGTGACCCTGGTCTTCTTCACCGTGATCTTGTTCTTCGCCGGGTTCGGCGCCGCAGTCCTCCCGCCGCTCGGCGCCCAGGTCACCCAGTTCGTGCAGAGCGCCCCCGGCTACCTGGACCAGCTGCAGGGCAACCGGACGATCCACCGGCTCGACGAGCAGTTCGGGCTCATCCAGCGGGCCCAGGGGTACCTGCAGAGCGGAGACGTGGGGGCCCGCGCGTTCGGCGGGCTGCTCGGCGTCGGCCGGGTGGTGCTGAGCACGACGTTCAGCGTGCTCACCGTGCTGATCCTCACGCTGTACTTCCTCAGCTCACTGCCGAGCATCAAGCACACGGCGTACCGACTGGCCCCCCGCTCGCGGCGCGCCCGGGTGGGGCTGCTCGCCGACGAGATCCTGCTCCGGGTGGGCGGGTACGTCGGCGGTGCGCTGACGATCGCCGCCATCGCCGGGGCCGCGTCGTTCGTGTTCCTGGAGATCGCCGGCGTTCAGTACGCGCTCGCGCTCGCCATGCTCGTGACGCTCACCGACCTGATCCCGCTCATCGGCGCCACGATCGGCGCCGTCGTCGTGACGAGCGTCGGGTTCTTCCACTCGGTGCCGATCGGCCTCGCGTGTCTGGTCTTCTACGTGCTCTACCAGCAGGTGGAGAACTACGTCATCTACCCGCGCGTGATGAAGCGCTCGGTCGACGTCGCGCCGGCGGTCACCGTCGTCGCCGCGCTCATCGGCGGCACCCTGCTCGGCTTCGTCGGCGCCCTGCTCGCCATCCCCAGCGCCGCGGCGGTCCAGTTGATCCTCGAGGAGGTCGTGATCCCGCGGCAGGACCAGACCTGAGCCTGGCACGTCACTCAGTGGAGCGTCGTTCAGTCGAGGGTGCCCAGCGAGCGCAGGAACTCGGCGACCGCGGCGTTGAAGACCTCCGGGTTCTCGACCGCGCTCAGGTGCCCCGCACCCGGGACCATCACCAGCCGTCCGTCCTTGGTGGCGGAGACCATCGCCGTGGCGTCGGACGGGGGGGACAGCCGGTCCTCCTCGCCGACCACGACGAGGACGGGAACCGTGACCGCTCGCAGGGTGTCGAACGAGTCCGGGCGGGCCGCCATCGCCCGCTCCGCCCACGCGACGGCGGCCGCCGGGGCCGCCTGCACGAGGGCCCGGATGCGCCCGTAGACCAGCGGCCGCTGCTCGATGGTCGTCGGGCCCACGAGCGTGGGCAGCAGCTCGTCGACGAGGACGGGCGACGCGGGATCGGCCTCGACCAGGGCCGCGATGCGCTCCCGGTTGGCCGCGGCCTCGGGCGCATCCGCTGCCGCCTTGGTGTCCGCGAGCACGAGGGCGGCGACCCGGTGGACGTGCCGGCGCACGAGGGCCATCGCGACGTAGCCGCCCATCGACAACCCGCCCACCACCGCGCGCTCGATGCCCCTCGCGTCGAGCAACGCGGCGACGTCGTCGGCCAGCGCGTCGACCGAGGGCGAGTCGTCGCCGAGGGGGGAGCCGCCGAAGCCGCGCAGGTCGGGCGTCAGGACCCGGTGGTCCGCGCCGAACACCTCGCGCTGGGCGAGCCACATCGCGGACGACAGCGGGAACGCGTGCAGCAGCACGAGCGGCGTACCCGTGCCGACGTCGCGGGCGAACAGCTCGACGGGCATGGGGCCGACGCTACCGAACGGCGGGAGCGGTATTACCGAACCGCGGGGGCGAGGGCGGCTCGCGTGAGGTGCGTCGGGAGCGGGTACGCCGCCGGCGCCGTCCACCGCACGATCTCGTTGAGGACCACGCGGACACACGGTTCGCCCACCCACAGGTGCCGGGCACCGCGGACGGCGACCACCTCCGCCTGCGGGACCCGGGCGAATCGCCGCCGCGCCTCGTCCGGGCGCAGGTAGTCGTCGCGCCCGGGGACGATCGCGATCAGTGGCCGGCCGCTCGCTGCCCACCGGTCGAGGTCCACGGTGGTCGAGTACCGCAGCGGCGGGGACAGCAGGATCGCGCCGACGACCGTGGGGTCGCATCCGTAGCGCAGCGCCAGGTCGGTGCCGAACGACCAGCCCACCAGCCACGGGACCGGGAGGTCGTCGTGCTCGACGAGGTCGAGCGCGGCGGCGACGTCGTGCCGCTCCCCCTCCGCCTGGTCGAAGCTGCCCTCGCTGGTGCCCTCCTTCGACGAGGTGCCCCGGGTGTTGAAGCGCAGCACGGCCAGCCCGGCGAGCGCGGGCAGTCGCCACGCCGCCTTCCGGAGCAGGTGCGAGTCCATCGACCCGCCGTGTGTCGGCAGCGGGTGCAGGCAGACGAGGGTGGCCACCGGGTCACGGTCGGGCGGCAGGGCCAGCTCCCCGACGAGCGCGAGGCCGTCGGCGGTGTGCAGCGTGACGGGACGCCGGCGAGCGGGAAGCACGGTGTTCGCACGGATCTCGGACATCGCCGCTGTTCCTACCCTCGTGGTCCTACCCTCGTGGCCGCCGGCGCCGTGCCCGCCAGCACGGCGTGTGCCAATGCCGCCGGCGGTCGATCGAGCCGTCCGGCCAGGCGACCATGTGCGGGGTGCCGGAAGGGATCTCGTGCGTGCAGCCGGGGCAGCGGTAACGCTTGGTCGCGGCGGCGCCGGTGACGGGCCGGACCACCCAGTCCAGCCCGTCCGGCCCCTCCTCGACGCGGTCGAGCACCGGCCGCGGTGGCCGTCAGCGGGCGCTGTAGTCCAGGAACCCCTTGCCGGTCTTGCGCCCGAGGTACCCGGCGGTGACGAGGTGCTCGAGCAACGGCGCCGGCGCGAACGTGGGCTCGCGGAACTCGTGGTAGAGCGTGCGCTGGATCGCGAGCGACACGTCGAGGCCGACGACGTCGAGCAGCTCGAACGGCCCCATCGGGTAGCCGCAGGCGAGCTTCATCGCGGTGTCGATGTCCTCGCGCGGGGCGTACTGCGCGTCGAGCATCATCACCGCGTCGTTGAGGTACGGGAACAGCAGCGCGTTGACGATGAACCCCGCGCGGTCGCCGCAGAGCACCGCCACCTTGCCCAGGCGGTCGCAGACCGCGCGCACCGTCGCCACCACGTCCGGGGCGGTGAGCACGGTCGGCACGACCTCGACCAGCTTCATGACCGTGGCCGGGTTGAAGAAGTGCATGCCGATGACGTCGGCGGGCCGCGAGGTGGAGGCCGCGCACTGGATGACGGGCAGGCTCGACGTGGTCGTGGTGAGGACGGCGCCGGGCTTCATGATGCCGTCCAGCGTGTCGAACAGCCCCTGCTTGACGGACAGCTCCTCCACGACCCCCTCGATGACCAGGTCGCAGTCGGCGAGGTCGTCGAGCCGGACCGTTCCGGTGATGCGGGCGAGCGCGGCGTCGCGGTCGCCCTCCGGGAGCTTGCCGCGCTGGACCGCCTTGTCCATCGACTTCTCGACGCGGCTGCGCACGCCGGCCGCCTTCTCGTCGCTGCGCGCCCGGAAGACGACGTCGTACCCCGCCTTCGCGCACACCTCGACGATCCCGGTCGCCATCGTCCCGGTGCCGACCACGCCGATCCGCTGCACCGGGCGGGCACCCTCGCTGGCCGCGCCCCGCTGGGGCGTCAGCACGTCCGGCTCGGTGCGCGGCGAGTGCGGCTCGGCGTAGGTGTAGAAGCCGCGGCCGGTCTTCCGCCCGAGCATGCCCGCGGTCACGAGCTGCTTGAGGATCGGCGCGGGTGCGTGCCGGTGGTCGCGCGTGCCGTGGTACATCGTGTCGAGGACCTGGTACGCCGTGTCGAGCCCGATGAGGTCCAGCACCGCGAGCGGGCCCATCGGGTAGCCGCAGCCGAAACGCATCGCCGCGTCGATGTCCTCGCGGGTGGCGTAGTGCGCCTCGTACATCCCGACGGCCTGGTTGAGGTACGGCAGCAGCAGCGCGCCGACGATGAACCCCGTCTTGTCCGCGGCCCGCACCGCCTGCTTGTCGACGCGCGCGACGAGCGCCTCCACCTCCTCCAGGACCGCCGGCTCCGTGACGACCGTGGGCACGACCTCGACGAGCCCCGTGACGGGTGCGGGGGTGAACCACTGCATCCCGAGGACCTTGCCGGGGCGCGAGGTGGCGATCGCGAGCTCGATGACCGACAGCGACGACGTGCTGGTGGCGAGCACCGTCTCCGGCCCGCAGACGCGGTCGAGCTCGCCGAACACCCCCCGCTTGAGCTCCGACCGCTCGGGCACCGCCTCCACGACGAGCTGGCAGTCGGCGAGCTGGGACGGGTCGGTGGTGAAGGTGATCCGGTCGAGGAGGGCCTGCTGCTCTTCGGCCGACATCTTGCCGCGCTCGACCGCCCGGCCCGTCGACTGCGACAGATGCCCTCTGCCGTGCTCGAGCGCGGCGCCGCTCACCTCGACCCCGACGACGCCCACCCCGGTGCGAGCGAGCACCTCGGCGATGCCCGCGCCGATCGTTCCGAGGCCGACCACTCCCACCTTGGTGAACTCGCGCGCCACGGCCTGCTCCCCTCGACGTCGTCCGGACGGTCCCGGCCTGTCCCCTGTGTCCCTCGCCGCATCCTGGCAGAGAAACGGGTCGCCGCTAAGCTCGCCCCCCGTGCGGCTTGTCATCGCCCGCTGCCGCGTCGACTACGCGGGCCGCCTGACCGCCCACCTGCCCCTGGCGCTGCGACTGATCCTCGTCAAGGCCGACGGATCGGTGTCGATCCATGCGGACGACCGCGCGTACAAGCCGTTGAACTGGATGAGCCCGCCTTGCGAGCTGCACGAGGCCGACGGGGTGTGGACGGTGTCGAACCGTGCCGGTGAGCAGCTGGTCGTCACGATCGACGAGGTCGTCCACGACTCCTCGCACGTCCTGGGGGTGGATCCGGGTCTGCGCAAGGACGGCGTGGAGGCCCACCTGCAGGAGCTGCTGGCGGCCCGGACGGACGCGCTCGGGCCGGGCCTGACCCTCATCCGGCGTGAGCACCCCACCGCCATCGGCCCGGTCGACCTGCTGCTGCGCGCCGCGACCGGCGGGACGGTCGCGGTGGAGGTCAAGCGGCGCGGCGACATCGACGGGGTCGAGCAGCTGACGCGGTACGTCGAGCTGCTCAACCGCGACCCGTTGCTCGCTCCCGTGCGGGGCCTGCTCGCCGCCCAGGACATCCGGCCGCAGGCCCGGGTGCTCGCTGCCGACCGCGGGCTCGGGTGGGTCGCGGTCGACTACGACGCGCTGCGCGGCATCGGCCCGGTGGAGCCGACCCTGTTCTGACCGGTGGCCTTCGTGCCGCCGCTCCCCCACGGGGCGCTCAGCAGGAAGGGCCGTGCCGGGCGGCGCGTCATACTGAACCGTCGGAGGGGAGCAAGTGGGACAAGGCGTCGAGCAGAAGGCGGCGCGCGCGCGTCGTCCACCGGCGCCGCACGCACCGTCCGGTGGGGAGGTTCCCTCGGTTCGGGCCCCCATGGTGTCCGCGGGGTCGAGCAGCGGGAGCCTCGACGAGATCCTCCAACTCATCGCGGACCGGGCGAGGGCGGTGATCGGCGCGGACATCGCGCTGATCAGCTACGTGCGCGCCGAGCGGTGGTCGCAGTCGGTGACCGCCGTGTCGCTGTCCCAGCGCTACGAGCCGTGGCGGGAGTTCCTCACACTCCCCGACGGCAGCGGCCACGACGCCGAGGTGTGCCGATCCAACCGGGCGATGCGCCGGAGCCAGGACGAGCTCGAGGCCCACCCGCTGATCCGCCGGGCCGGGGGGCCGGGCGAACACGTCCCCTCGCCACGCGGGTGGCTCGCGGTACCGCTCGTCGCGCACGACGGCACGAACCTCGGCCTGCTGCAGCTCGCCGACGCCTACGACGGGGACTTCGACGAGCTCGACGAGACGGTGGCCCGCGAGCTCGCGCACCTCGCGTCCGTGGTCGGGGAGAACACGGCGGCCGCGGACCAGCTGCGCCGCAGCGAGGAGCGGTTCCGTTCGCTCGTCCTCGCCGGCGCGACGGACGTGTGGCGGACCGACGCCGCGGGCCGGCTGGTCAGCGACATGCCGCAGTGGCGTGCCGTGACGGGACAGACCGCCGATCAGCTCGCGGGCCACGGCTGGCTCGCCGGTGTGCACGAGGACGACCGCGAGCGCGTGCTCGTCACGTGGGAGTCCGCGGTCGCCGCGCAGGCGCCGTACGTGTGCGAGTACCGCATCGTCGGGCCGCGGACCCAGCGCACGTTCCTCGCCCGCGCGGTGCCGATCGTCGAGGGCGGAGACGTCGTGGAGTGGGTCGGGACGACCCAGGACGTCACGGACGTGCGGACGATGGCCGCCCAGGCGGTCGAGGCGGGGAAGCGCGCCGAGCGCCTGCAGGCGGTCACCGCGGGGCTGTCCGGGGCGCTGACCGTCTCCGAGGTCGTCGACGTCGTCCTGGAGCACGGCGCGGCGAGCCTCGGCGCCTCCGGGTACGGCGTCGCGCTGCTCGACGAGGCGCGCACGACCGTGCGGTTCACGGCGCTGCGCGGCTACGACACGACGATCGTCGCCGCGTGGATCGAGCTGCGGTTGGACGAGCGGGTGCCGGTGACGAGCGCGGTCCGGACGGGGCAGCCCGTGTTCGTCTCCGACCCCGACCTGATGCGCTGCCGGTTCCCCGCGCCCGCGCTGCGGACGTTCGTGAAGGCGAGCGGCGAGCAGGCGTGGGCGGCGTTGCCGCTGCGGACGTCGGGCAGCCCGTTCGGGGTGCTGTGGCTCGGCTTCCCCGAGGAGCGGGCGTTCGACGCCGACGAACGGGCGTTCCTGGCGGCGCTGGCCGCGCAGTGTGCGCAGGCGCTGGAACGCGCGCGGCTCTACGAACGGGAGCGCGGCACCGCCTCCCTGCTGCAGCGCAGCCTGCTCCCGGAGCGGCTGCCGGACCTCGCGGACGTGCAGACGGGAGCGGTCTACTTCCCGGCGACGGCCGGCGTCGACGTCGGCGGGGACTGGTACGACGCGTTTGTCGTCGCCGGCGGGCGCCTGGGGTTCGTGCTGGGCGACGTGATGGGCAAGGGCGCGCGCGCGGCCTCCGTGATGGGACAGGTCCGCAACGCCCTGCGCGCGTACGCCGCGCTCGACCCCGACCCGACGGTCGTGCTGACCCGGCTCGACACGCTGTTCGCGGCGTACGACAACGACGAGGAACTCGTCACCCTCGTCTACGCGGTCCTGGACCCGGCGAGCGGCGCCCTGCGCTACGTCAACGCCGGTCACCTCCCGCCGCTGCTCGGGACACCGGACGGCGCCGTGGTCACGCTCGACGACGCCAGCTCGCTGCCGCTGGGCATCGGCACCTTCGACCGGCCCGCGGCCGACGCGCGAATCCCCCCGGACGGCGTGCTCCTGCTCTACAGCGACGGCCTGGTGGAAAGCCGCCGCCGCGGGCTCAACGAGGGCCTGCCGACGCTCGTCGCCGAGTTCGCGGCCGTCCTGCGGACGCCGGGAGCGCCGTGGACCCCGCCCCAGGCCGGGCCGCTGTGCACCCGGCTGCGGGACGCGCTCGTCCCGGCGGGTCACGACGACGACGTGACCATGCTCGCGGTCGTCCGGCACGCGTCGGCCGCGCCATCGCCCGGGCCGGCCCCCCCGGAGCACACCGCCCGGCTGCTGCTGCCCGGCGACCTGACCGGCCCCCGCACGGCGCGGCACTTCCTGTCCGAGCGGCTGCGCTGCTGGGGTGCCGACCGGTTCGTGGAACGGGCGGCGCTGTGCGCCAGTGAGGTGGTCACGAATGCGATCGTCCACGGCGGGGCGCGAGCCGAGCTGGTCGGGGTGCTGCACGCCGACACGCTGCGCGTGAGCGTGCGCGACGACGTGCCGGACGGTCCCCGCTCGCGGGAGACGGCGCTCGACGACACGTCCGGCCGCGGGCTGAGCATCCTCGACGCGGTCGCCGACGACTGGGGCGTGGTGTCCCGCGAGGACGGCAAGGAGGTGTGGTTCGAGCTGCGCCCGCAGCCGCTCGAGTGACGCGTCGAGCGGCTGCGGGCGCGCCGATCACGCCCCCGCGGCGGTCAGGCCGAGGGGGTCAGCCGCTCGAGCCCGTTCGCACCCCGGATGACCTCGACGATCTGCCGCATGATCTCGGTGATGCCGTAGTCCTTCGGGGTGAACACGGCGGCGACCCCGAGCTCACGCAGGAACCGGGCGTCGGCGTCCGGGATGATGCCTCCGACGATCACCGGCACGTCTTCCAGCCCGGCCGCCCGCAGCCCGTTCAGCACCTCCGGGATCAGCTCGCGATGCGAGCCGGACAGGATGGACAGCCCGACGCAGTGCACGTCCTCCTCGACCGCGGCGGCCACGATCTGCCCGGGGGTGAGCCGGATCCCCTGGTAGACGACCTCGAACCCGCAGTCGCGGGCCCGCACCGCGATCTGCTCCGCGCCGTTCGAGTGCCCGTCGAGCCCGGGCTTGCCGACGAGCAGGCGCACCCGTGCCCCCAGCTCCTGACCGGTGCGCCGCAGCGCGTCGCGCACCGCCGCGAGCTCGGCGCCCGCCGCGGCGGCCCCGGCGGCCGCCGCGGCCCCCACGCCGGTCGGAGCGCGGTACTCCCCGAACACCTCGCGCAGCGCGCCCGCCCACTCCCCGGTCGTCACCCCGGCCCGCGCGCATGCGAGCGTCGCGGGGAACAGGTTCGCATCGGTCTTGGCGGCGTCCCGCAGCCCGGTCAGCGCCTCGTCGACCGCGGCCGCGTCGCGGGAGCGGCGCCACTGCTGGACCGACGCGATCGCAGCGGCCTCGGCCTCCGGGTCGACGGTCTGGATCGCGGTGTCGAGGTCGGCCAGCAGCGGGCTGGGCTCCGTGGTCGCGAACGCGTTGACGCCGACGACGACGTCCTCGCCACCTTCCACGCGGCGCCGGCGCTCGGCGTGTGACGCGACGAGCTGCGACTTCATGTAGCCGCTCTCCACCGCGGCGACCGCCCCGCCCATCGCCTGCACGCGGTCGATCTCCTCCTGCGCGGCGGCCACGAGCTCGGCGACCTTCGCGTCCACGACGCGCGAGCCGTCGAAGATGTCGTCGTACTCGAGCAGGTCGGTCTCGAAGGCGAGCACCTGCTGGATGCGCAGCGACCACTGCTGGTCCCACGGGCGCGGCAACCCCAGCGCCTCGTTCCAGGCGGGCAGCTGGACCGCGCGCGCCCGGGCATGCTTGGACAACGTGACACCGAGCATCTCGAGGACGATGCGCTGGACGTTGTTCTCCGGCTGCGCCTCGGTCAGACCGAGGGAGTTGACCTGCACGCCGTACCGGAACCGCCGCTGCCGGGCGTCGGTCACGCCGTAGCGCTCGCGGGTCAGCTCGTCCCAGAGCCGGACGAGCGCCCGTATCTTGCACATCTCCTCGATGAACCGGACCCCGGCGTTGACGAAGAAGGACATGCGGGCGACGACCTCGCCGAACCGCTCCGGGGGCACCTGCCCGGCGTCGCGCACCGCGTCGAGGACCGCGATGGCGGTGCACATCGAGTAGGCGATCTCTTGGACCGGCGTCGCGCCAGCCTCCTGCAGGTGGTAGCTGCAGATGTTGATGGGGTTCCACTTCGGCACCTCGGTCACCGTGTAGGCGATGAGGTCGGTCGTCAGCCGCAGCGACGGACCGGGGGGGAACACGTAGGTGCCGCGGGAGAGGTACTCCTTGATGATGTCGTTCTGGGTGGTGCCCATGAGCACCCGGTGGTCGGCGCCGTGCTCCTCCGCGACCGCGACGTAGAGCGCCAGCAGCCACATCGCGGTCGCGTTGATCGTCATCGAGGTGTTCATGTCGCCGACGGGGATCCCGTCGAACAGCGCGCGCATGTCCCCGATGGTCGCGATCGGGACCCCGACCTTCCCGACCTCGCCGCGGGCGAGCTCCGAGTCCGGGTCGTAGCCGGTCTGCGTCGGCAGGTCGAAGGCGACGGACAGCCCCGTCTGACCCTTGGCCAGGTTGCGCCGGTAGAGGGCGTTCGTCTCCCGCGGGGAGGTGTGACCCGCGTAGGTGCGCATCACCCACGGCTTGTCCCGGGGGGGACGCGACGGGTGAGCGGCCGGGCTCTGCGGCAGGTCCGGGGACCCGGGGGACGAAGCCATGGCGACCTCCACGAGCGCGCTGTCGTTCGGGGGAGTCTACCCGCCAGTAACCGGGCGAGGGGGATGCGCCCGGGGCGGGGTGCCCGGTGCCGGGCCGTGCCCGGTTACGAGTCGTAGGAGTACCAGCCGCGCCCCGCCTTGCGGCCCAGGTCGCCGGCCGTGACCATCCGCGCGAGGACCTCCGGCGGGTAGAACTTCTCGTCCTGGGTGTCCGTGTAGATGTTCTTCGTGGCGTTGACGAGGATCTCGACGCCGGTGAGGTCCATCGTGCGCAACGGGCCCATCGCGTGGCCGAAGCCGAGCTCGCAGGCCAGGTCGACGTCCTCGGCCGTCGCCACGCCCGACTCGACGAGCTTGGCCGCCTCCACGCACAGCGCGGAGAACAGCCGGGTGGTCACGAACCCCGCGACGTCGCGGTTCACGACGATGCACGTCTTGCCGACCTGCTCGGCGAACGCCCGCGCGCGGGCCAGGGTCTGCTCGCTGGTCTTGTAGCCGCGCACCAGCTCGCACAGCTTCATCATCGGGACCGGGGAGAAGAAGTGCGTCCCGACGACGCTCTCCGGACGGCTGGTCACCGCGGCGATCGACGTGATGGGGATCGCACTCGTGTTCGTCGCGAGGACCGTGTCGGCGCCGCAGATGCCGTCCAGCGCCGTGAACACGTCCCGCTTGATCTCGATGTTCTCGAAGACCGCCTCGACGACGATGTCCGCGTCGGCGACCGCCTCGAGCTCCGTCGTCGTGGTGATGCGCCCGAGGGCCGCCTCGGCCTCGTGGGCACTCATCGTCGACTTCTGCACGAAGCGGTCGTAGGAGGCTCGGATCCCGTCGACGCCGCGGCGCAGCGCGTCCGCGCCGATGTCCCGGAGCACCACGTCCCATCCCGCCTGCGCCGCCACCTGCGCGATGCCGGAGCCCATGAGGCCGGCGCCGACGACGGCCAGCTTCTTCGCCACGTCTTCTCCGCTCTCCTCGCTCCCCCCGCCGCCGCCTCGACTGCCGAACGCTGCCGGCCCGGCGGTTCGGAGGCCAACGTCGATGGCTCGGAGGCTAGCGGGGGCAGGGGTGCCGAGGCGCGAACAGGTCCGGGTCCGGCTCCCGGTCGACGTCCACGCCCAGCGCGCGCAACTGCTCGGCGAAGTCCTGGTAACCGCGGTCGACGTGGTGGCTGTCGCTCACGGTCGTCACCCCGTCCGCGACGAGGCCGGCGAGCACGAGCGCGGCGCCGGCCCGGATGTCGGTCGCCCGGACGGGCGCCCCGGACAGCCAGGGCCGCCCGCGGACGACCGCGTGGTGGCCGTCCGTGCGGATGTCCGCACCCAGCCGCCGCATCTCGTCGATGAACATGAACCGCGCCTCGAACACGTTCTCGGTGATCATCGCGGCACCGTCGCTCACGGAGGCGAGGGCGATGACGGCCGGTTGCAGGTCGGTCGGAAACCCCGGGTACGGCAGCGTCACGACGTCCACCCCCCGCGGCCGGCGCGCCATCGTCACCGAGAACCCGTCGGGGACGAGCTCGACCGCGGCGCCGGCGCTGACCAGCTTGTCGAGTGCGATCTCCAGGTGCTGGGCGTGGGCGTTGCGGACCGTGACCGCGCCACGCGTCATGACCGCGGCGATGGCGAACGTCCCCGCGACGATCCGGTCCGGCACGGTCTCGTGCCCGGTCGGCGCGAGCTGGGCACCCCCGTCGATCGTCAGCGTCGAGGTCCCGGCACCGTCGATCGTGGCCCCCATCTTGGTCAGCATGTGCACGAGGTCGACGACCTCGGGTTCGCGGGCGGCGTTGTCGATGACGGTCGTGCCCTTGCCGAGCACGGCGGCCATGAGCAGGTTCTCGGTCGCCCCGACGCTCGGGAAGTCCAGCCAGATCGTCGCGCCGGTCAGACCGTGCGGCGCCCGCGCGATGAGGTAGCCGTGTTCGCTCTCCACCACC
>DATGDX010000123.1:0-19352 GCA_035310665.1 Mycobacteriales bacterium
CGTTTCTGGCGTGGGCGAAGCGGAGATGCGCGGCCTGACCGGCTCGGCGCCGTCGCAGGTCGGGGTCGTCGGAGCCATGCGCGCCCGTGACGTCTCCCGCCCGAGCGCCGAGGACCTCGCCGCGGCAGCCGCCGCGTTCGATGCCCGCCCGCCCGCCGACCCGCGCCCCCGGGCGGGTCAGCCTTCCGCGGCCGGCCCGCCCCGGGTGGGCAGTGGCGGCAGCACCCCAGAGTCCTCGTAATCGCGCAGCATCTCGTTCCGCCGTACGTGGCGCGGGTCACCGGAGAACGGCGTCCTTAGGAACGTGGCGACGAACGCGGTTGCCTCCTCCGCGGTGTGCAGGCGGGCGCCGAGGCTCACGACGTTCGCGTCGTTGTGTTCCCGCCCCAGACGCGCGGTCTCCTCGCTCCACGCCAGCGCCGCGCGCACCCCGTGCACCTTGTTCGCCGCCATAGCCTCGCCGTTGCCCGATCCCCCGACGACGACGCCGAGACTGCCGCCGTCCGCGACGACGGCTGCCGCAGCGCGCAGCACGAACGGCGGGTAGTCATCGTCCGGGTGATACGTCTGCGGCCCGTGGTCGACCGGCTCGTGCCCCTCCGCGCGCAGCCACGCGACGAGGTGCCGCTTGAGGTCGAATCCGGCGTGGTCGGAGCCGAGATGGACGCGCATGGCAGCGAGTGTCCCAGGTGATCCGGATGCCCGGGGTGGTGCTCGGGGTGGACGGGTGCCGGCGGGGGTGGGTCGGCGCCCGCGTCGCCCGGAACGAGCTCACCTGGGTCACCCTGCCGCACGCCGGCGCCGCGGTCGCGAGCGACGCCGACGCCATCGGCGTGGATATCCCGATCGGGCTGCCCGAGTCCGGCCCGCGCGCGTGCGACCGCGCGGCGCGACGGCTGCTCAGCCGCCGGGGCGTGTGCGTGTTCCCGGCCCCCGCGCGGGCGGTGCTCACCGCGGTGCTCACCGCAAGGCTCACCGCCGGATCGTACGAGCAGGCCTGCGCCGCCTCCCGCGCGGCCATCGGCACCGCGCTGCCCCGGCAGTCGTGGAACCTCGTCCCGAAGATCATCGAGTGGGACGCGCTCGTCGACCCGGAGCTGCAACGGCGGGTCGTGGAGGTGCACCCCGAGGTGACGTACGCCGTGAGCACCGGGCGGCCGGCGCCCGCGAAGCGGTCGCCGGCCGGGGTCGCCGCCCGCATCGCCGCGCTCGCGGCCTGGCTGCCGGGTCTCGCCGCGACGCTGGCGGCGAGACCGCCCGGGGTCGCGGTGGACGACGCACTCGACGCCGCGCTCGCGGCCTGGTCCGCGGCGCGCTGGTTGTCCGGGCAGGCCCGCGTGCTCCCCACCGGGGTCCCGCCGCGCGACCGTCGCGGCCGGTTCATGGAGATCGTCGCGTGAGGCGGGCCCCGAAGGCCACGAGTCGCCTCGGTCGACGTCCTCGGTCACCGGGCGGGACGCCCTGCACCACGCGACCACCCCCGCACTCCCGCGACCACCCCCTCCGAAACGTGCGAGACTCCGCGCGCAGCCCGACGACGACGCGACGAGAAAGAGGACGACCGCGCATGCCCGGCAGCAACCTGACCCGCGACGAGGCGCAGACCCGAGCCCGGCTGGTGCACGTCGCGTCAACGACGGTCGACCTCGACCTGACGGGAAGCGACGTGACCTTCTCGTCGCGGACCACGATCCGGTTCGACTGCTCCGAGCCGGGCGCTGCCACGTTCGTGGAGCTGATCGCGCCGACGGTGCGAGAGGTCGTCCTCAATGGCCGCTCGCTCGACCCGGGACGGGTGTTCGACGGCACGCGGGTGCACCTCGACGGGCTCACCGCGAGCAACGAGCTGACGATCGTGGCGGACTGCGCGTACATGCGCACGGGTGAGGGGCTGCACCGCTTCGTCGACCCGGTCGACGGCGCGGTCTACCTGTACACGCAGTTCGAGACCAGCGATGCGCAGCGGATGTACGCGTGCTTCGACCAGCCGGACCTCAAGACGACGTTCGAGCTGTCCGTGACCGCGCCGCCGGACTGGGAGGTGGTGTCGAACTCGCCGGGTCACCGCGTCGAGTCCCCGGCAGCGGCCCGCTGGCAGTTCCGGCCGACCCCGCGCGTGTCGACGTACATCACCGCCCTGGTCGCCGGTCCCTACGCCGTCACCCACGACCGCTACGACGGCCGCATCCCGCTGGGCGTCTACTGCCGGCGCTCGCTCGCCGAATTCCTCGACGCCGCGGCGATTCTCGAGGTGACCAAGCAGGGTTTCGCCTTCTTCGAGCGCACCTTCGATTACCCGTACCCGTTCGAGAAGTACGACCAGCTGTTCGTGCCCGAGTTCAACGCCGGCGCGATGGAGAACGCCGGCTGCGTGACGATCCTCGAGGACTACGTGTTCCGATCGAAGGTGACCGACGCCGCGTACGAGCGCCGCGCCGAGACGATCCTGCACGAGATGGCCCACATGTGGTTCGGGGACCTCGTCACGATGCGCTGGTGGGACGACCTGTGGCTCAACGAGTCGTTCGCGACCTACATGGCGGCGCTCGCGCAGGCCGAGGCGACCCGCTGGCGCGGCGCGTGGACGACGTTCGCGAACGTGCAGAAGACGTGGGCCTACCGGCAGGACCAGCTGCCCTCGACGCACCCGATCGTCGCGGACATCGAGGACATCGAGGCCGTCAAGGTGAACTTCGACGGGATCACCTACGCGAAGGGCGCGTCGGTCCTCAAGCAGCTCGTCGCCTGGGTCGGGCGCGATCGCTTCCTGGAAGCGATGCGCGTCTACTTCCGCCGCCACGAGTGGTCGACGACGACCCTGCACGACCTGCTGTCCGCGCTCGAGGAGGCGTCCGGGCGCGACCTGTCCGCGTGGTCGAAGCAGTGGCTGGAGACGGCGGGGGTCAACACGCTGCGGCCGGAGTTCACGGTGGACCCGGCCGGACGGTTCACGTCGTTCGAGGTGCGACAGGACGCCGTGCCCGAGCACCCCACCCTGCGGTCGCACCGGGTCGCCATCGGCCTGTACGACGACGTGAACGGCAGCCTCGTCCGCCGCGACCGCGTCGAGCTCGACGTCGTCGGGGCGCAGACCGAGGTGCCGGGGCTGGTCGGCGCGACCCGGCCCGACCTCGTGCTGGTCAACGACGACGACCTGACCTACGCCAAGATCCGCCTCGACGAGCACTCGTTCGCGACGGTGACCTCGTCGATCGGTGCGTTCGTCGAGACGCTGCCCCGGGCGTTGTGCTGGGGCGCGGCCTGGGACATGACGCGCGACGCCGAGGTCGCCACCCGCGACTACCTCACCCTCGTGCTCGGTGGGATCGGTGCGGAGACCGAGATCGGGGTCGTGCAGACGCTGCTGCGCCAGGTCAAGCTGGCCCTGGACTGCTACGCCGCCCCCGAGTTCCGCCCGGTGGGCCTCGAACGGCTCGCCGGCGCGGCACGCGCGCACCTGGCGCACGCAGCGCCCGGGTCGGACCTGCAGCTGGCGTGGGCGCGCACGTTCGCGTCCGCGGCGGCGTCGCCCGAGCACCTCGCGACGGTCCGCGGTCTGCTGTCGGGGACGGTGACCGTCGAGGGGCTCGCCGTCGACACGGAGTTGCGCTGGCACCTGCTGCACAACCTGGTCGCCCGCGGGGCGGCGGGCGACGCGGAGATCGAGGTGGAGCTGGCCCGCGACCGGACGGCCGCCGGCGAGCGGCACGCCGCGGCGGCTCGGGCGGCGCGCCCCACGGCGCAGGCGAAGGCCGAGGCGTGGGCGGCGGCGGTCGAGCGCGACGACCTGCCCACCGCCGTCCAGGCCGCGATCACCAGCGGCTTCCAGCAGCCCGACCAGCAGGAGCTGCTCCGGCCCTACGTGGAGCGGTACTTCGCGGTCGTCGCCGAGGTGTGGGCGTCGCGCACCATCGAGGTGGCGCAGAACATCGTGGTCGGGCTGTTCCCGTCGTACCTTGTGGAGCAGTCCGTGGTGGACCGGACCGACGCGTTCCTCGAGCGCGAGCGGCCGGTCCCCGCGCTGCGCCGGCTGATCCTCGAGGGGCGCGCCGGGGTGCCCAGGGCGCTGCGCGCCCGTGCTCGCGACGCGCGGGAGCCGGTCAGCTGACGGACGGCTGGTGCAGCACGCGCGGGCGCCGGGCCGCGTCGGCGAGCATCCGCACGCCCGTCACGATCCCGGCGGTCAGGTCCCCGACCGTGAACGACGTCGTCATGGACAGCGCGGCGAGCGCCGCCGCCCGATCGTCGAGCCGCCGGCGGACGTCCTCCCCGGTCACGATCTCCAGCCGGCGGTTCGCCGGATCGACGAGCACGAGCACGCGGGAGCGCGCGTCGCGCCCGAGCGCGGTGTGCAGGCGCTCGGCGTACGCGCGGGGGTCGCCGACGGAGCTGCCCACGAAGACTGAGACCCGCAGCTCGGATTCCTCCCAGGCGACCCGCAGCGCCCGCGTGATCTCCTGCTCCTGCCGCTCCGTGAACGCGTCACCACTGGGCACTGGCGCCACCCCTCGACGTTCGGGCGATCTCCTCCGGGCTCGTCAGCCGCAACGCCTCCTCCGGGTCGTCGGGACCGCCGAACCAGACCGGGTTCGCCGTCCAGGTGCGCTCCGGCCGGTACCGCGGACCCCGGGCGATCGACGGGAGGTAGGTCAGCAGCCCCAGGAGCACGGCGACGGCCAGCGGGACCCCGATGAAGATGAGGAGGGCCTGACCGGAGGACAGGCCCCGGCCCGGCTCCTCTCCGTCGTCCCGTGTCGCGGCGAGCGCGGGAGCCGCCAGCAACACGGCGAGGAGCAGCGATCCGGCGACCGCGGCCAGTCGCGCGCGGACACGCAGGTCTCTCACGACCGGACACGGTAACCGACGAAGCCTCACCGCCCGCCCACCGCCCGGGCCAGCCGACCCGGCAAGGGGAGGGACGGGAGATCCTCGATCAGCACCGGGCGCCCGCTGCCGTCGGCGAGGGGCAGGCGCCAGTTCGGGTACTCGTCGATGGTGCCCGGTTGGTTCTGCTGGCGAAGGTCACCGACCGCGTCCGGCAGGGAGACGCCGATCAGCCGGCACGGCGTGCGGGCGAGAAGCGCGTGCAGCGCGACGACGACGTCCTCCTCGGCGACGTCCTCCTCGGCGACGTCCTCCTCGGCGACGTCCTCCTCGGGGGGGCTCGACCCGCCGCCGCCGGCGCCCGCGAGCAGCCCGAGCTCGCGCAGCAGCGCCTCCCACTCCCGCCGCTCGCGCGCGGCCGCGGCGCGCTCCTCGGCCGCGGGGCGGGTGAGCAGCCCTAGGCGTTCGCGCAGTGCGACGTGCTCGCCGCGCAGGAACCCGAGCGTCGTCGGCAGGTCATGCGTCGTCACCGTGGCCAGCGCCAGCTCCCGCCACCGCTCCGGGCGCAGCGGCCGCTCGTCCGGGCCCCGCTCGAACCACAGCACGCTGGTGCCGAGAATCCCGCGCTCGCGCAGGTAGTCCCGCGCCTCCGGCTGGACCACGCCGAGGTCCTCCCCGATGACCACCGCACCGGCCCGGGCCGCCTCGAGGGCGAGCACGCCGACGAGCGCCTCCGGGTCGTAGCGCACGTAGGCACCCCGGTCCGGGGTCGCACCCTCCGGCACCCACCACAGCCGGAACAGCCCGATGACGTGGTCGACGCGCAGCCCGCCACCGGAGCGCAGCGCGCCGCGCACGAGGTCACGGAACGGCGCGTACCCCAGCTCGGCGAGCCGGTCCGGCCGCCACGGCGGCTGCAGCCAGTCCTGGCCCAGCTGGTTGAATGCGTCCGGGGGCGCGCCGACGGTGACGCCCAGGGCGAGGCAGTCCTGCAGCGCCCACGCGTCCGCGCTGTCGGGTGAGACCCCGACCGCCAGGTCGTGCACGATCCCGAGCGGCATCCCGGCGGCGCGCGCCGCGCGCTGGGCCGCGGCGAGCTGCTCGTCGAGCAGCCACTGGCACCAGGCGTGGAAGTCGACCCGGTCGGCCAGCTCGTCCCGGGCCCTCGCCACCTCGGCCGTGGCGGGACGGCGCAGCTCGGTCGGCCAGGCCCGCCAGTCGGCACCGTGCCGCTCGGCCAGGGCGCACCACGTCGCGAACTCGCGCAGCCCGTCGCCCTCCCGTGTGCGGAACGCGTCGTAGGCCGCCTGCCGCTCGGGGGTGCGCGGGACGCGGTGGACGAGCTCCAGCGCCGCTGCCTTGGCCGCCCACACGGCGTCGCGGTCCAGCGGGGCGTCGGTGCCGTTCGCCGCGCGCAGCGGCGCCGCGAGGTCTTCGATCCGCCGCCGGTCCGCGGCCGGCAGCGCCTCGGCCTCCGGCACGTCCTCCACGCGGAGGTAGAGCGGATCGGCGAAGCGGCGCGAGGCCGGGTAGTACGGCGAGGGGTCGCGGGGAGCGACCGGCGCGGCGGCGTGCAGCGGGTTGACGAGCAGCATGCCCGCACCGTGGTCACGGGCCGACCACTCCGCGAGGGTCCGCAGATCGGCCAGGTCCCCGGTGGACCACGAGCTCCGCGAGCGGACCGAGTAGAGCTGCACCATCAGCCCCCACGTCCGCAGCCCCTCCGGCAGGCCGAGCCAGGCGGGGGTGACGACCAGCGGGCAGCTCGCCTGCGCGCCCGGCGCTCGCGCGTGCAGCGTGTGCCAGCCGAGCGGCAGGTCGAGCGGTGTCTGGAACGTCGCTTCACCGGTGAGCCGGCCGTCGACCTCGACCGGGTCGACCCAGACCATCAGCTGCAGCACGTCGTGCCGGCGTGTCCCGTCCTCGAGCTCCACCTCGACCTGCACCGGGTCGCCGTGCGGGACGTGGACGGGGACGTTCACCGGTCGACCGGAGCGGGTCACCACGCACGGGGGCAGCATCCGCCGCCACCGCTTCAGCCGCTGCCGGGTCAGCGCGGCGGCGGGGTCGTCGGCGTCGACGCCGAGGGCCTGCAGCACCGCGCGGACGGTGGTGTCCGCGACCGGCACGTGCCGGCCCTGCCAGTCCCAGTAGTCGGTGGCGACGCCGTACGCCGCGGCCAGCTCGGAGAGATCACTCACGGGTGGCGAGCCTTCCCCGGCTCAGGCCGACCACACCGCCGGGCGCCGCTCGTGCCACGGGCGAGCCGCCTCCACCTGCGCGGCGAGCGAGAGCAGGCCCGCCTCACCGGCCGGGCGCCCGAGCAGCATCACCCCGACGGGCAGCCCGTCGGCGGTCCAGTGCAGCGGCAGCGAGACCGCCGGCTGCCCGGTGACGTTGGCGACCGAGGTGAACGGCGTGAACGCCTTCTGGTTGGCGAAGTCGCGCGCCGGGTCGCCGTCGTCGCGCAGCTCCCCCACCCGCGCGGGCGGCGCGGCGAGCGTGGGCATGAGCACCGCGTCGTACGCCGCGCTCGCGGCGACCGCGGCCCGTGCCGCGAGCTGCATGTCCGCGAGGGCCCGGGCGAACTCGGGGCCGGAGACGGCCCGCCCGCGGGCGCGCAGCCACCGCGTCAGCGGCCGCAGCCGGAAGTCCTCCGCCGGGTCGACCGGGGTCAGCGTGGCCGACACCGACCACACCGTCTCGAACCGCTTGACCACGTCCGGCGTGAACGCCGGCGGGACGTCCTCGACCGTGTGGCCCAGCTCCTCCAGCAGCCCGCTCGCGGCCTCCCACGCGGCGACGACCTGCGGGTGCAGGTCGGTGTCCGCGACGACCGGCGTGCGGGTGCGCCCGATGCGCAGCGCCCGCGGAGGCCGTTCGCAGGCGGCGAGAAACGTCGCGCCGGGGGGCGGCGGCGGTGCCCAGAAGGGGTCGCCGGGCATCGGCCCGGCCATCGCGTCGAGCAGGGCCGCCGCGTCGCGGACGGTGCGCGCCAGCGGGCCGTTGACCGACAGACCGGTGACGTTCGCGGCGAGCGGCCCCCCGCTGATCCGTCCCCGGGCGGGCTTGAGACCGACGAGGCCGCAGGCGCTGGCGGGGATGCGGATGGAGCCGGCCCCGTCGCTGCCCTGCGCGGCGGGCACCAGGCCCGCAGCCACCGCGGCGCCCGCTCCCCCGCTGCTTCCCCCCGCCGACCGGTCGAGATCCCAGGGTGTGCGAGCGGGCGGTGCGACGTCGGGTTCGGTGTAGCAGGGCAGCCCGAACTCCGGCACGTTGGTCTTGCCGACGCTGATGGTGCCGGCCGCCCGCAACACCGCGACGACGAAGTCGTCGACCATGGGGACGAACTCGGCGTACGTGCTGCTGCCGAGCGTGGTCCGCACCCCGGCGGTGTAGTTCAGGTCCTTGATCGCCAACGGGACGCCGTGCAGCGGCGGGAGGGTGTCGACGTCGACGGCCCGGTCGAGCAGGGCCCGCTCGGCCTCCCGCGCCGCCGCGCGCGCCGGGTCCGGGGTGACCGTGACGAACGCGCCGACCCGCGGGTCGAGCCGCTCGATCCGCGCCAGGTAGTGCTCGACGAGCTCGACGGGCGACACCTCCCGCCGGCGGATCGCCGCGGCTTGCTCGAGCAGGGTGAGGTCGTGCACGTCGCCCATCGCCGCTCCCCGCGCTCCCGCGCACTTCCCGCCCGACTCCGCCGCATCCCCCGGCCGCGCCCGCCCGGCACCCGCCGCTGGGCGCTCGGCCGTCACGCGCTGACCGTCTCCCTCTCCTCGCCGAGCCAGCGGCTCCACCGCGGGTCCGACCGGCCCGTGGTGAGGATCCGCCACGCGACCCCGTTCGGCTGGTACGGCGTCCGCCGCAGCCGCCAGCCCAACTCGCCGATCGTCCGGTCCGCCTTCAGATGGTTGCAGCGCCCGCAGGCGGACACCACGTTCTCCCACACGTGCTGGCCCCCGCGGCTGCGGGGCACGACGTGGTCGAGGCTGGTCGCGGGCGCGCTGCAGTAGACGCAGCGCCCGCCGTCGCGCACGAGGACGCCGCGGCGGGTCAGCGGGGCCGCCCCCCGGTAGGGGACCTTGACGAAGCGGGTCAGCTTGACCACGGCCGGCACGACCACGCGCTCCGCCGCGCTGTGCAGCACCTCGTCGCCCAGCTCGACCGCGATCGCCTTCGCGGTGAGGACGAGGACCACCGCGCGTCGCTGGGGCACGACACACAGCGGTTCGTATGTCGCGTTGAGCACCAGCGCATGCCCCACGCGGGCCTCCTCACGGTCGCCCGGCGCCCGGCTGGCGTCGGGGGACGGCGCCCTAAGTGAACCGGACCGGTTCCGTTCTTGTCACGCGCGGTTCTTGTGCACCCGGGGACCCGACGCGATCGCCACTAGGGTTCGACCATGGGTCGACCGGACTACCCGCACGCGCAACGGTTGGACCTCGTCGAGCACCTGCACGGCCGCGTCGTCCCCGACCCCTACCGGTGGCTGGAGGACCCGGACAGCCCGGCGACCCGGGAGTGGGCGGCGGCCCAGGACGCGCTGTTCGCGGCGCACGCGCAGACGTGGCCCGCCCGCGACCGGTTCGGCACCCGGCTGGCGGAGCTGCTGCGCTCCGGGTCCATCGGCACCCCGGTGTGGCGCGGGAAGCGCTGCTTCTTCGTGCGCCGGGAGCCCGCGCAGGAGCACGGGGTCCTGCTCACCCGCGACGCGGACGGTCCGGACCGCGTCCTGGTCGACCCCATGGCGGTGGACCCGGCCGGCACCACGACGCTCGACGCGTGGCAGCCGGACAAGGAGGGCCGGCGGGTCGCCTACCAGCTGTCGACGGGCGGGGACGAGGAGTCGTCACTGCGGGTTCTCGACGCCACCACCGGCGACGTCGTGGACGGCCCGCTCGACCGGGTCCGCTACTCCCCCGTCGCCTGGCTGCCGGGCGGGGAGGCCTTCTACTACGTGCGTCGGCTGGCGCCGGACGAGGTCCCGCCCGGGGAGGAGCAGTACCACCGCCGGGTGTGGCTGCACCGCCTCGGCAGCGATCCGGACGGCGACGTGCTCGTGTTCGGCGACGGCCTGGACAAGACCAACTACTACGGCGTCTCCGTGTCCCGCGACGGCCGGTGGTTCGCCGTCTCGGCCGCTCAGGGCACCGCTCCGCGCAGCGAGGTCTGGCTGGCTGACCTCGCCGACGGGCGGCCGGACGCGCCGGCGCTGCGGCCGGTCCAGGTCGGCGTCGACGCCCGCACGTCGCTGCGCGTCGGGCGGGACGGGCGGCTCTACGTGTTCACCGACCGGGACGCGCCGCGGGGACGGCTGTGCGTCACCGACCCCCGCACGCCGTCGTACGACGGATGGCGCGACCTGCTCCCGCAGGATCCGGAGGCGGTGCTCGACGACTACGCGATCCTCGACGGCACGGAGCTGGGCGAGCGGCCGGCGCTGGTCGCCGCGTGGACGCGCCACGCCGTCGGTGAGATCAGCGTGCACGCGCTGGACAGCGGCGCCCGTCTCGCCACCGTCCCGCTGCCCGGGCTCGGCTCCGTCGGCGGGCTGTCGGAGCGGCCGGAGGGCGGGTCCGAGGCGTGGTTCGCCTACACCGACCACACCACGCCGGTCACCGTGCTGCACTACGACGCGGGCGCCGGGGAGACCAGGGTCTGGGCGGGCCCGCCGGGGCACGTCGACGTCCCGCTCGTGCCGACCCGGCAGGTCGTGTACCCGTCCGCGGACGGGACCCCGGTGCGCATGTTCCTGATGACCCCGCACGAGCGGCCCGACGCTCCGCGACCCGCGGTCCTCTACGGGTACGGCGGGTTCGCGGTGCCGCTCACCCCGGCGTACAGCGCGACGATCCTCGCGTGGGTCGAGGCGGGCGGGGTGTACGCCGTGGCCAACCTGCGCGGCGGCTCCGAGGAGGGCGAGAGCTGGCACCGCGCCGGGATGCGCGAGCACAAGCCGAGGGTGTTCGACGACTTCGAGGCCGCGGCGGACGAGCTCGTCCGCCAGGGCTGGACCACTCCCCAGCAGCTGGGGATCTCCGGCGGGTCGAACGGCGGGCTGCTCGTCGGGGCCGCGCTCACCCGGCGCCCGGAGCTGTTCGCGGCGGTCGTGTGCTCCGCGCCGCTGCTCGACATGGTCCGCTACGAGCGGGTCGGCCTCGGGCAGACGTGGTCCGACGAGTACGGCAGCGCGGCCGACCCGACCGAGCTCGCCTGGTTGCTGTCGTACTCGCCCTACCACGCCGTCCGCGACGGCGTGCCCTACCCCGCGGTGCTCTTCACGGTGTTCGACTCGGACACGCGGGTGGACCCGATGCACGCGCGCAAGATGTGCGCCGCGCTGCAGCACGCCACCACGAGCGATCGCCCGGTGCTGCTGCGGCGCGAGACCGAGGTCGGGCACGGCGCCCGCGCGGTGAGCCGCAGCGTGGGGCTGTCGGCGGACACGCTCGGGTTCCTGGCGGCGTACACCGGCCTGCGGCCGGCTCCGGGAGGGTGAGGCGTGCCCCACCCGCTCGTCGCGCCCCACCCGCTCGTCGCGCCCGCCGCCCAGGCGGGCCTCGCCGACGCCTGCGGGCGCGACCCAGGCCTGGTCTGCCGCACCGTCTTCGGCCTCACCGGCGACGCGGATGCGGCCCGGTGGGCCGACCTCGTGCTCGCCAAGCCCGCCACGATCGCCGTCATCTTCCTCGTCGCGCTGGCGCTGCGGTCCCTCGCCCGCCGCGCGATCCGGAAGCCCGCGGCGCGCGCGGCCGCCTCGGGCGTCCCCCGGGTCCTCACCGATCGCGTCGCGTCCGTCCTGGACACCCCGCTGCTGCTCTCGGAGCGACGCCGGCAGCGGATGGACACCGTCGCCTCCGTGCTGCGCACCGTCGCGTCGGTCGCGATCCTGGCCGTCGCGGCCACCCTCGCCCTCGGGGAGCTGGGGGTGAACCTGGCGCCCATCGTCGCGAGCGCGGGCATCGTCGGGATCGCCGTCGGCTTCGGCGCGCAGAACGTCGTGAAGGACTTCCTCAGTGGCATGTTCATGATCATGGAGGACCAGTACGGCGTCGGCGACGTGATCGACGCCGGTGAGGCGACGGGAACGGTGGAGGCGATCGGACTGCGGACCACCCGGCTGCGCGACGGCGACGGCGTGGTGTGGCACATCCGCAACGGCGAGATCTCCCGCATCGGCAACGTGAGCCAGGGGTGGTCCAAGGCGGTGCTGGACGTTCCCCTCGGCCGCCACGAGGACATCCGTGCGGCCCGGGGGGTGATCGAGCAGGCGGCCGACGGGCTGTGGCGGGACGACGCCCTCGCCGACCGCGTGCTGGAGGAACCCGAGGTGTGGGCCGTCGAGGCGCCCGGTGCCGAGTCGGTGACGATCCGGGTCGCGATGAAGACCGCGCCGCGCGCGCGGGGGGAGGTGACCCGGGAACTCCGCGAGCGGATCGCCGGGGCGTGCGCGGCGGCGGGCGTGCCGCTCCCGCTGCCGCAGCGGGCGGTCTGGGTACGCTCGGCCGGCAGCGGCACCCGCACCGGCGCCGACACCGGCGCCGGCAGCGCGAACGCCACGCCCGACCCCGACGGTAGGTAGCGATGCGGATGCTCGTCACGGGCGCCACCGGATACATCGGCGGGCGCCTGGTCCCCCGGCTGCTCGACGAGGGCCACATCGTGCGCGCGCTCGCCCGCGACCCCGGGCGGCTGCGGGACCTGCCGTGGCGGGCCGGCGTCGAGGTGGCGCAGGCCGATGTCACGGACCCGGTGGCGCTGCGCGCGGCCCTGGACGGCGTCGACGTCGCCTACTACCTCGTCCACGCAATCGGGACGGGCCCGCGGTTCGCCGAGCGCGACCGCCTCGCCGCGCGCACGTTCGCCGCCGCGGCCGCCGACGCGCACCTGCGCCGGGTCGTCTACCTTGGCGGCCTGGCCCCCACCGGCGCCTCCGCTCACCTGCGCTCGCGCGGCGAGGTCGGCGACATCCTGCTGCGCGGCGGCGTCCCGGCCGCGGTGCTCCAGGCCGCGGTGATCCTCGGATCGGGGTCGGCGTCGTTCGAGATGCTGCGCTACCTCACCGAGCGGCTCCCGGCGATGGTGACCCCGCGGTGGGTGAGCACCCGCATCCAACCGATCGCCGTGCGCGACGTGCTGCACTACCTCGTCGGGGCGGCCACGCTGCCACCGGAGGTCAACCGCCGCTTCGACATCGGCGGCCCGGACGTGCTGACGTACGCCGAGATGATCCAGCGGTACGCCGCCGTCGCCGGGCTGCCGCGGCGGTGGATCGTCCCGGTCCCCGTGCTGACCCCCCGGCTGTCCGGGTTGTGGGTGCAGGTCGTCACCCCGGTGCCCAACGCGATCGCCCGCCCGCTCGTGGATTCGCTGCGCAGTGAGGTCGTCTGCCGCGAGCACGACATCGCCCGGTGGGTGCCCGACCCGCCGTCCGGACTGCTCGGGTTCGACGAGGCCGTCCGGCTGGCCCTGCGCCGGGTGCGGGAGGCGGACGTGGTGACCCGCTGGTCGTCCGCCTCCGTCCCCGGCGCTCCCAGCGACCCCCTGCCCAGCGACCCGGACTGGGCGGGCGGCACGCTGTACCGGGACGAGCAGACGCGACCGCTCGCCGCCGCCCCGGAGGCGGTCTGGGAGCGCATCGAGGCGGTCGGCGGGGCGAACGGCTGGTACTCCTGGCCGCTGGCCTGGCGGCTGCGCGGCGCCGCCGACCGGCTCGTCGGCGGCGTCGGGCTGCGCCGTGGGCGCCGCGACCCCGATCGGGTCCGCGTCGGCGACGCAGTCGACTTCTGGCGGGTGGAGGAGGTCGAGCCGGGCGCACTGCTGCGACTGCGCGCGGAGATGCGGCTCCCCGGGCGCGCCTGGCTCGAACTCGCGGTCACCCCCCGCGGCCCCGACGGCGCCGTTTACCGGCAGCGGGCGATCTTCTACCCGCGGGGCCTCGCCGGACACCTCTACTGGTGGGCGCTCGCGCCGTTCCACCGCGTCGTGTTCGGCCGGATGGCGGACCGCATCGCGCGGTCCGCCGACTCCGGCCACCGACCGTTCAGGACGCGAGCTCCGCGTCCAACGTGATCGTCGTCCCGGCGAGTGCCTGGCTCACCGGACAGTTCGCCTTGGACTGCTCCGCTGCCGCGCGGAACTCCTCGGCGCTCACGCCGGGGACCACCGCCCGGGTGGTGAGGTGGATGCCGGTGATCCCCTCGCCGGGCTGGAAGGTCACGTCGGCACGGGTGTCGACGATCTGCGGCGGGGTGCCGGCCTGGGCGAGCCCGTGCGAGAGCGCCATCGAGAAGCAGGTGGAGTGCGCCGCCGCGATCAGCTCCTCGGGCGACGTCTGCCCATTCGGGCTCTCGGCGCGGGCGGGCCAGGACACGTCGTAGCGCCCGATCCCGGACGAGTCGAGCGAGACGCTCCCCTTGCCGCCCATCAGCGGGCCTTCCCAGTGCGCGTTCGCTGTACGCGTGGTCGCCATGGTCGTCCTCTCCATCGTCGGACTGGGTCGTCGAACTGCGTGGTCGGACTGGTCGTCGGTGTGGGCGGTCGGTGTGGCACCGGTGATCGTGACCACCGTCCCCGTCGCCGCCATCTTGCCCCGCCCGTCCGACGGTTCCGCGCCCTCCCTCGCCCCGCGGCATCGGTCACAATGGGCGGACCATGGGCAGCGGTAGCGAGGGTCGGATCCCGTCGTTCTACGAGCAGGTGGGCGGCGAGCAGACCTTCCGGCGGCTGGTCGCGGGCTTCTACGCCCGCGTCGCGACCGACCCCGCGCTGCGACGGCTGTACCCCGAGGCGGACCTGTCGGGCGCCGAGGAACGGCTGCGGCTGTTCCTCATGCAGTACTGGGGTGGCCCCCGGACGTACGCCGAGCGTCGCGGGCACCCGCGCCTGCGCCTGCGCCACGTCCCGTTCGCCATCGGCCCGCGGGAGCGCGACGCATGGCTCCGGCACATGCGCAGCGCACTCGACGACCTCGGGCTCGACCAGCCCGCGGCCGCGCAGCTGTGGGACTACCTGGTATCGGCGGCGCACAGCCTGGTGAACCGGTTCGACGCGCCCCCGGACGCCGGCCGCCCCGTCGGTCCCGGACTGGTCGGTCCCGGACAGCTCGCCCCACCCGCAACTGAGGAGCCCGACGGGCGACCGTGAGCCGCCTCAGCCAGCCGACCGGCCACGCCGAGGGGCACGAGGAGACCCGTGAGGAGGGCCGTGGAGAGGGCCTGGTGGCGCGACGCGGTCTTCTACGAGGTCTACATCCGCAGCTTCGCCGACTCCGACGGTGACGGGGCCGGCGATCTTCCCGGCGTACGGTCCCGGCTTCCGTACCTGCGCGACCTCGGCGTCGACGCGATCTGGCTCACGCCGTTCTACCCCTCCCCCATGGTCGACGGCGGGTACGACGTGGCCGACCACCGCGGCGTCGACCCGCTGTTCGGCACGCTGCGCGACGTCGACGCGCTGCTCGCCGAGGCCCACGCGCTCGGGCTCCGGGTGACCGTCGACGTCGTCCCGAACCACACGTCCGCGCAGCACCCCTGGTTCCGCGAGGCAATCCGCGCGAAACCCGACTCCCCCGCCCGCCGGCGCTTCCTGTTCCGCCGCGGGAAGGGACGGCGGGGGGAGCGGCCGCCGAACAACTGGGAGTCCGTGTTCGGCGGTCCGGCCTGGACCCGGGTGCCCGACGGCGAGTGGTACCTGCACCTGTTCGACGCCCAGCAGCCGGACCTCAACTGGCGCAACCGTGGGGTCGTCGAGGAGTTCGACGCGATCCTGCGGTTCTGGCTCGACCGCGGGGTGGACGGCTTCCGCGTCGACGTGGCGCATGGGGTGCTCAAGCACCCCGAGCTCCCGGACAACCCGGCGATCGCGCACCACGGTCTGCTCGAGCGCGGCGCCACGGTCACCTACGAGTGGGACCAGCCGGAAGTCCACGACGTCTACCGCCGGTGGCGCGCGATCCTCGACTCGTATCCCGGGGACCGGATGGCGGTCGGTGAGGCGTGGGTGTCCGACCCGGAGGCGCTCGCGCGCTACGTCCGTCCGGACGAACTCCACCAGGCCTTCAACTTCGACTTCCTCAAGGCGCCGTGGGACGCGTCCCGGCTGCGGGGCGCGATCGACCGTTCGCTCGCGACGACCGCCGGTGTCGGGGCGACGACGACGTGGGTGCTGTCCAACCACGACGTCACGCGGCACCTCACCCGCTACGGCGGCGGAGCCCGTGGCGAGGCGCGGGCACGCGCCGCGGTGCTGCTGATGCTCGCGCTGCCTGGGTCGGTCTACCTGTACCAGGGCGAGGAGCTGGGGCTGCCCGAGGTCCACCTGCCGGACGAGGTGCTGCAGGACCCGGTGTGGGAGCGCTCCGGGCACACCAACCGGGGGCGGGACGGGTGCCGGGTTCCGATGCCGTGGACGGAGGAACCGCCGGCGTACGGGTTCACGACCGCGCCCCACCCGTGGCTGCCGCCACCCGAGGGGTGGGGCCGGCGATCGGTGGCGGCTCAGAGTCGTGACCCCGAGTCCATGCTCCGGCTCTACCGAGCCGCGCTGAGCCTCCGGCGCGAACTCCCGGCGTTGACCGAGGGGCCGCTGCGGTGGCTCGGCGCGCCGCCGCGGGTGCTCGCCTTCCGCCGCGACCCCGACGTCACCTGCATGGTCAACTGCGGTCCGCGCCCGGTGCGACTACCGCCGTGCGGCGACCTCGTGCTCGCCAGCCGTCCGCTCACCGACGCGGTCCTGCCGCCGGATGCCGCCGGGTGGTGGCGCGAAACCGGGCGAAACTGACGAGCTACTCCCTTCGGGGGAGTGTTTTCGGGTTAGCGTGGACGCGAGGCCGGTCTCGCCGTAGCGTCGCCACGGTGGGGCGCGGTCCACCGGGACGCGCCACGGCGGAGGGACGGCGGTGCGCGACCCCAGGCTCCCGCTGCTGAGCTCGCTGGTTCCGGCGGCAGCGCGTCCGGAACTGGAGCCGTCGGCGCTGCCCTGGCCCGACGCCGCCGCGTTGCTGCCCGCGGTCCGCGAGCTCGCGGCCGCTGCCACCGCCCTCGAGGTCGCCGACGTCGCCGTCCGGTGGGCCCGCTGGCTCACCCGTGCGCGCGGCGCCGCGCTCGCGGTCCGACTCGAGACCCACGTCGAGATCCTGGCCAGCAGCGGCTACGACTGCGACGCGTTCGCCCCGGGCGCTCGGCTGCCCGTGACGGCGGGGCTGCCGTTGACCGAAGCCGCGCGCACCGCTGCGCCCGTCGTACGCCAAGCCGGTGACGGCGGCTGGATCGCGGTTCCCTTGATCGGAGCTCCGGGTTCTGTCGGCGCGCTGGTCGTGAGCCTGGCCGCGGCCGCCTCCCCCGACGACCTGCCACGGCTCGCCGCGCTCGGGGCGGACACCTCCGCCGCGCTCGGCCGCGCGCGCCGGCACGACGGGGCACTGGAACGGGCCGCGGCGGCCGCGCCGTTGCTCGCGGCCGGGCCGCTGGTGGCCCCCCCGGGAGTCGACGTCGCGGCCCGGGTCGAGCCGATCGCGGGGGATCTCGGTGGCGACCTCATCGAGTTGCTGCCGGGCGGGCGCGGGGCGGGGCACTGGCTGGTCGTGGCCGATGCGTGCGGGAACGGTCCGCGGGCGGCGGCGACGGCCGGGGCGTTGCGGCAGGCCGTCCGCGCGCTCGTGCCGCACTGTCCCGAGCCCTCGGCGCTGCTGCCCGACCTGGATCGGTTGCTCACCCGCGACCGGCTCCTCGACGGCTTCGCCAGCGCGCTGGTCCTCCACGTCCAGCGCACCCGGACCGGGCTCGACGTGGCCGTCGCGTCCGCCGGTCACCTCCCGCCGATGCTCCTCGCCGAGGGGGCGCTCGCCGAGATCCGGGCCAGCGGTCCGCTGTTGGGGCAGGGCCTCGGGCCGGTCGCCGCGGCGGACTTCCCCGCGGCGACCGTGCACCTGGGCCCCGGCGATGCCGTGGTCGTCTACACCGACGGACTGGTGGACCGCTGGTCGGGCGACGCGACCGCGCTCGTCGACTCGTTGCTCGCCCAGGCCGCCGTGGATACGGCCGCCGGCGGCTGCGAAACTGCGGGTCGACTCGCCGACCGGCTGCTCACCCGGCTGTCGGGCGTCGTCGGCAAACCGCGCGACGACGTCGCGATCGCCGTCATCCGCTGCCCCGCCTGAACGGACCGTCGCTCGCCGCGACGCCCCCGGGCCGCTCCCGGCCAGCCCGGCGTCAGCCGCGCGTGAGCTTGCGGTAGGTCACCCGGTGTGGCCGCGCCGCCTCCGCGCCGAGCCGCTCGACCTTGTTCGCCTCGTAGTCGGAGAACCCGCCCTCGAACCAGAACCAGCGGGCCGGGTCGTCGTCGGTGCCTTCCCAGGCCAGGATGTGAGTCGCCACCCGGTCCAGGAACCACCGGTCGTGGCTGATGACGACCGCGCACCCCGGGAACTCCTCGAGAGCGTCCTCGAGCGATCGCAGGGTCTCGACGTCCAGATCGTTGGTCGGCTCGTCGAGCAGCAGCACGTTGCCGCCGGCCTTGAGCGTCAGCGCCAGGTTCAGCCGGTTGCGCTCCCCGCCCGACAGGACACCGACCGGCTTCTGCTGGTCCGGGCCCTTGAACCCGAACGACGCCACGTAGGCCCGGCTCGGCATCTCGGTGCGGCCGACCTTGATGTGGTCGAGCCCGTCCGAGACGGCCTCCCACACGGTCTTCTTCGGGTCGAGACCGGCGCGGTTCTGGTCGACGTAGGCGATGTCTACGGTGTCACCGATGCGCAACGCTCCCGCGTCGGGGTCCTCGTCGCCGATCAGCATCTTGAACAGCGTGGTCTTGCCGACCCCGTTCGGCCCGATGACCCCGACGATCCCGCCGCGCGGCAACGAGAACGACAGATCCTTGATGAGCATCCGGTCACCGAAGCCCTTGGTCAGGCCCTCCGCGGTGATGACGAGGGAACCCAGCCGCGGGCCGGGCGGGATCTGGATGCCCTCGAAGTCCATCGGCTTGTACTTCTCGGCCTCGGCCACCAGCTCCTCGAACCGGCTCAGCCGCGCCTTGCCCTTGGCCTGGCGGGCCTTGGTGTTCGAGCGCACCCAGGCCAGCTCCCGCTCGATTTCACGCTTGCGCTTGACGTCCTTCTGCCCCTCGACCTTCATCCGGGTCGCCTTGGTGTCGAGGTAGGTCGTGTAGTTGCCCTGGTAGGGGTAGGCGCGGCCGCGGTCGAGCTCGAGGATCCACTCCGCGACGTTGTCGAGGAAGTAGCGGTCGTGGGTCACCGCGAGCACGGTCCCGGGGTACTTCGCGAGGTACTGCTCCAGCCACAGCACGCTCTCGGCGTCGAGGTGGTTGGTGGGCTCGTCGAGCAGCAGCAGGTCGGGCGCGGAGAGCAGCAGCCGGCAGAGGGCCACGCGGCGGCGCTCGCCGCCCGAGAGGGTGGCCACGTCCTGGTCGCCGGGCGGCACGCGCAGCGCGTCCATCGCGACGTCGAGCTTGCGCTCGATGTCCCACAGGTCGAGGCGGTCGATCTCCTCCTGCAGCTCGCCGTACTC
>DATGDX010000124.1:0-5286 GCA_035310665.1 Mycobacteriales bacterium
CGGACCCGGAGCAGACCCTCCTGGACGACCGAGACGGCGAGGCCGCCGTCCCGGCGGAACAGCCGTCCCTGAGCCAGGCCGCGCCCGGCCGACGAGCTCGGCGCCTCGGTCTCGTAGAGCAGCCACTCGTCGGCGCGGAACGGGCGGTGGAACCACATGGCGTGGTCCAGGCTCGCCCCGCTGACCCGACCGTCGCCCCAGGCGAGTCCGTGCACGCGCAGGACCGCGTCGAGCAGGGTCATGTCCGAGGCGTAGGTCAGGGCGCACACGTGCACGAGCGGATCGTCGGGCAGCCGCCCGTCCGCGCGCAGCCACACCAGCGAGCGGGGGGCCCGCGGCGAGCCGTCGCGCACCGCCCACGGCGGGTCGCTGACGTAGCGCACGTCGATGGGCCGCGGCCGCCGGTAGAACGCCCCGAGCTGGTCGGCCCACGGTTCCAGCCGCTCGTGCCAGGTCGGGAGCGCGTCCGGCGGGGGCACCGCCGGCATGTCGACCTGGTGCTCCACCCCCTGCTCGGCGGCGTGGAACGACGCGGCGAGGTTGAAGATCGCCCGCCCGTTCTGGATCGCGACGACCCGTCGAGTCGTGAAGCTGCGGCCGTCGCGGATCCGGTCCACGTGGTAGAGGACCGGGGTCCCGGGCTCGCCCGGACGCAGGAAGTAGGCGTGCAGCGAGTGGACGGGGCGCTCCGGCGGAACGGTGCGCCCCGCTGCCACGAGCGCCTGGCCGGCGACCTGACCGCCGTACACCCGCTGCAGGGTGGTCTCGGGGCTGTCCCCGCGGAAGGTGGCGAGATCGATCTGCTCGAGGTCGAGCAGGCGCACCAGCTGGTCGAGCGCCGCGGTCACCGCGCGTCCTCGGTCCCCTGGTCGCCGTCGCACAGGGCCAGCAGGTCGGCCCCGAAGCGGTCCAGCTTGGCGCGGCCCACGCCGGGGACCGCGAGCAGCGCGCGCGCGTCCCGGGGCCGGGCCTCCGCGATCGCCTGCAGCGTCGCGTCGGTGAACACGCAGAACGCGGGCTGGGCGAGCTCGCGCGCCTTCGCCAGCCGCCACCCGCGCAGCCGCTCCAGGAGCGCCTCGTCGACCGCCACCGGGCAGCTCGCGCACCGCCCCAGCTTGCGCTCCACGCCACCGGACAGCGGGCGCCCGCAAACCCGGCACGGGATGGGGCCCCGGCGCCCTGCGTGCCGCGACCCCCGCGGCTGCCCCGTCGCGCGCCCGCGGCCGGCCGCGGCGGCGGGGGTCCCGGCGTGCAGGCCCTCGAGGAACCGGGACGGCGAGCGCCCCCCGCGGCCGCCCGCGGTGCGGGCGCGGAACCACGACAGCGCCAGCCGGACCCGGGCGCGGGTCACCCCGACGTACAGGAGCCGCCGCTCCTCGGCGACCTGCTCCGGGGTCGTCGCGTAGCTGATCGGCACCATTCCCTCGACGAGGCCGACGACGAACACGCAGTCCCACTCCAGTCCCTTCGCCGCGTGCAGGGACGCGAGCGTCACCCCCTCTACCGTCGGCGCGTGCTGCGCGGCCGCACGATCCGCGAGGAGAGTGACGAAGGCCTCGAGCGTCGTCGCCGCCGGCTGATCGTCGGCGAGGCGGACCAGCGCGGCGAGCGACTCCCAGCGCGCGCGGGCGACCCCCCCGCCCGCCGGCGGGCCCGGCGACCAGCCGACCCCCGCCAGCACGTGCCGGGTCGCCGCGGTCAGCGGCTCGTCGCCGACGCCGCGCGCCGCGCCGCGCAGCAGCAGCATGGCCTCGCGCACCTCCGGGCGGTCGAAGAACCGCTCCCCGCCGCGCAGCTGGTAGGGGACGTCCGCGGCGGCGAGCGCCTGCTCGTAGGTCTCGGACTGCCCGTTGGTGCGGAACAGCACGGCGATCTGGCTTGCGGCGACGCCCTCCGCCAGCAGGACGCGGCACCGCTCGGCGACGGCGGCGGCCTCGGCGTCCTCGTCGGCGTACTCGGTCAGCGTCGGCGCCGGCCCGTCCGGGCGTTGCGCGACGAGCGCCCCGACGTGCCGGCCGGGGCCGATCAGCCGGTTGGCGAGCGCCACGACCTGCGGGGTGGAGCGGTAGTCGCGCACCAGCCGCAGCACGGTCGCATGCGGGAAACGCTCCGCGAAGCCGAGCAGGTACGACGGGCTCGCGCCGGTGAACGAGTAGATCGTCTGGTTGGGGTCGCCGACGACGCAGACGTCGTCGCGCTCGCCGAGCCACGCGTCGAGCAGGCGCTGCTGGAGGGGGTTGACGTCCTGGTACTCGTCGACGACGAAGTGCCGGTAGCGCGCCCGGACCTCCTCCGTGACGTCCCGGTGGTCGTCGAGGACGGCGGCGGTGAGCAGCAGCAGGTCTTCGAAGTCGAGGGCGCCGGCGTCACGCTTGGCCCGTTCGTACGCCGCGTAGACGGCGGCGACCTCCGCGGGCGGGCGCGGGGGCACCCGCCCTGCGCGAGTGACCGCGCGCTCGTAGTCGTCCGGCCCGGCGAGGCTGACCTTCGCCCACTCGACCTCTGCCGCGAGGTCGCGCACCTCGCCCTGCCCGGGACGCAGCCCCGCGGCGGACGCGCCGACGGCGACCAGGCGGGCCTTGCTCTCCACGAGCCGGGGTAGGCGCCCACCGACGACCCGGGGCCAGAAGTAGCCGAGCTGGCGCAACGCGGCGGCGTGGAACGTGCGCGTCTGCACCTGCACCCCCAGCCGGGCCAGCCGCTCGCGCATCTCCCCCGCCGCCCGAGCGGTGAACGTGACCGCGAGCACCTGATGCGGGGCGAAGGCCCCCGACGCGACCCCATAGCCGATCCGAGACGTGATCGCCCGCGTCTTGCCGGTGCCGGCACCCGCCAGCACGCACACGGGCCCGCGGACCGCGCACGCGACCTCCCGCTGCTCCGGGTCGAGCCCGGCGAGCACGTCCGCCGGGTCGAGGGAGGCCGCCACCTGCCCATCGTCGCGCACCGCTGGACGTCCGGCCCCGCGAGGACGTGGTGCTGCGCGGAATGCGACGATCGACCCGAGACGTTCCGGACGGTGGAGCCCGGTGACATCGAGTTGTGGGAGACGTACGGATGCGAGTGACGATGTTCACGACGCCGTGGTGCGGGTACTGCGTGTGGCTCAAGCGGCAACTGGAGCGCGCGGGCATCGCGTACGACGAGGTGGACATCGAGCAGAACCCGGACGCGGAGCACGTCGTCGCCCGCGTCAACGGCGGATCCCGCACCGTCCCGACCGTGCTCTTTCCGGACGGGACCGCGGCGACGAACCCCTCGCTGGCCGAGATCGAGGATCGGATGCGGGCTCTCGCCTGAGCGCCGGGTAGCGCGGTAAGCAGAAACCACCTGCCGCAGATAGGTAACCCTTCCCTCGGTTACACGGACACATCGGGGCGAGACCCGTCATACTGCGTGTATCCCTTGTCCTATCCCTTGTCCGTCCCCTTGCCCGAGGTAGGGAGCGCATTCCGTGCTGGCGGCCACGGCGGTGACGTTCCGGAGCGCGTTTCCCGGAATGCGGTTTCGCGATGGGTCGCCGCGGCCAACGGACCGGCGACGCCGTCGCCGGACGGGGTAGCGATCTCACCGGCACCGGCGCGGTGGCCTCGGCGCACCGACCACCCCACCGCCGCCGCCAACGACACGACCCAGCCGTCCTCGAGGAGCTGGCCGAGGTGATCGGCACAGACGTCGCCGCGAACGAGCCCGGGTTGCCCGAGCGGTGGGTGACCATCCGGCGCGAGCCGGAGGGGTGGCACGTGGTCGGACCCGACGGTGTCGAGGTCCTGGACGACCTGACCGCCGCGATGGTCCTCGCCGACCTCCTCGCCGGTGAGGTCATCCCGGGCCCGCGGCCGCCCCGGCCCGCGACACACCTCGACGAGGTGGCTCAACTTCGGGTGACCGTCACCCAGCTCGAACACGCCCTCGCGGCCCGCGTGACGGTGGAGCAGGCGATCGGCGTGCTGGCCGAACGGCAGCGCCTCGCCCCCCGCGCAGCGTTCGAGCGACTGCGCAAGGCGGCGCGGTCGCGGGGTCGGCGGGTGCACGAGCTCGCCCGGGAGGTCGTCGCGTCGGCGACCGACCGGGCGGTCCCGCTGCCGCCCGAGCTGGCGGGCCGTCGCCCCTGACCGTTCTCGTTCCCGACTCGTTCCCGCGCCTGGTCCGCTGCGCCGCGGCTACCCGCCCAGCTCGGCGCCGAACCAGCGGCTCACCAGCCACCACGCGATCGACACGCGGCCCGGGAGCACGACCACGCCCTCTCGGACGGCGTCCGCGAGACCCCGCCGCGAGAACCAGCGGGCGTCCTCGATCTCGCCGTCCGCGAGCCGAACCGTGTCGTCGACGGCCTGGGCGGTGAACCCCAGCATGAGCGACGAGGGGAACGGCCAGGGCTGGCTGGCGGCGTACGTCACCTCGGCCACCCGCAGGCCCACCTCCTCGGACACCTCGCGCACCACGGCCTGCTCGAGCGACTCCCCCGGCTCCACGAACCCGGCGAGTGCGGAGTAGCGGCGAGGCGGCCACGCCGGCTGGCGCCCCAGCAGGCAGCGGTCTCCCCCGTCGTGCACGAGCATGATCACGGCGGGGTCGATCCGCGGGAAGTGCTCGCTGCCGTCCACGGGGCAGCGGCGAACGTGTCCCCCGTCCGCGGCTTCCGTCGGCGTGCCGCATCGCGAGCAGTGGGTGTGGCTGCGATGCCACGCGGTGAGCGCGACGGCGTCGGTCAACAGGCCCGCGTCGTGGTCGGGGAGCAGCGCCCCCAGTCCGCGCAGCCCCGCGTGGGAGACGTGCGGGAGGCGGGCGCTGCTCGCGACGGCGAAGATCGGGGCATCCCCGTCGAGTCCCAGGAAGAAGCGCTCGCCCGGCGGCGCGTCGGCGGGGGCCACGAGCAGGAGGACGTCACCCTCGTCGGCGAGCGCCGCCTCCCCGTCCGCGAGCAGGAGCACGCGGGCCCGGGGGTCCTGCCACGCCGCGTCGAGCCACGCCTCGTCCCGGCGCCGGGCGGCGGCGCGGTCGACGGTGGCGCGGGCCAGCGTCGGTACGCCGGGGACAGGGGCGACCGTGCTGGCGCACGGACCGGGGCCCCCGGGGCTCGTCCGCTGTTCCGGATCCCCCATGCCGAGACCCTATGCGCGCCGGTCGTCACCGTCGGGCTACCGTCGCCGGGCGTGCGGGTGGCGACGGCGAACCTGTTGCACGGGGTTTCGCCGAGCGACGGCCGCTGTGACCTCACGCGCCTGCGGGCCGCGGTCGCGGCCGTCGACGCCGACGCGTTGGCGCTGCAGGAGGTCGACGTGC
>DATGDX010000125.1:0-3521 GCA_035310665.1 Mycobacteriales bacterium
CGCCCGCCTCATCTGGCACGACCACCCCGAACCCGCTGCCGTGCTCCGCTGGTCACGATGGCGACGGCGACACCAGGCACGCGCCAAACGCTGCCATTACGCCACCCGAGAAGCCCGACCATAAGTGCCGCTGTAGTACTAGAACCCCAGCGCCGCTAGAACCCCAGCGCCTGCGCGCGCCGCTTCACCTCGGTGCCCCGGTCCCCGGCGAGGGCCTGGACCGGGGTGCCGGGCAGCGAGTCGTCCGGGGTGAACAGCCAGCGGATCGCCTCGTCCGCCGCGTAGCCGTTGTCCGCGAGCACGGTCAGCGTGCCCGGCAGTCCCTTGAGCACGGTCCCGTCGCCGGCGACGAACGCCGCGGGCACGCACAGCACGCCATTCCCGCCGCGGCGCACCGCGACGAGCTTGCGCTCGCGCAGCAAATGGCGGGTCCGGACGATGTCTAAGCCGAGCCGCTCGGCCACCTCGGGCAGGCTCAGCCAGCCGTCGACGAGAGCCTCGAGGTCGCTCACGGCACCAGCCTGCCACCTGCTCGTCGCGGCTCCGCCGCGCCGTCCCCCGGAGGTCCACTGCGGCCGTCGCCGCGGAGGTCCACTGCGGGTGTCGCCGCGGAGGTCCACTGCGGGTGTCCGCTGCCGGTGTCCGCGGTGGGCGCGCGGGGTTAGGCTCGCCGTACACGGGAGTCCGGTGCCACCGGGCTGAGAGGGAGGCTGGGGAGCCTCCGACCGTCGAACCTGATCCGGGTCATGCCGGCGAAGGGAGCCAGCCGCGATGGCACGGGGACCCGACGTCGTGATCGTCGGGGGCGGGGTGATCGGGCTCGCGACCGCGTGGCGGGCGGCCGGGCGGGGACTGCGGGTCTCGCTGATGGACCCGGACCCGGGGTCGGGCGCCAGCCGGGTCGCCGCCGGGATGCTCGCTCCCGTCACCGAGGTGCACTACGGCGAGGAGCGGCTGCTCGCGCTCACCCTCGCCTCCGCCGCGCGCTACCCCGACTTCGTCGCCGACCTCGCGGAGGCGAGCGGCCGCGACCCGGGCTACCGCGCCTGCGGGACCCTCGCGGTCGCGCTGGACGCGGACGACCGGGCCGCGCTGGACGAGCTGGCCGCGTTCCAGGCCTCGCTCGGCCTCGCGATCGAGCGGCTGACCGGCCGCGAGTGCCGCCGACTCGAGCCCATGCTCGCCCCGTCGGTGCGCGGCGGCGTGCTCGTCGAGGGCGACCACCAGGTGGACCCGCGACGGCTCGTGCCCGCGCTGCTCACGGCCGTCGAGCGCGCCGGGGTGACGATGAGCCGCGCCGCCGCCGCGGAGATCGTCGTCGCCGCCGACCGGGTCGCCGGTGTCCGGCTCGCGGACGGGACCGAGATCGCGGCCGACGTCGTGGTCCTCGCCGCCGGGTGCCGCTCCGCGGCGATCGCCGGCCTGCCGGAACACGTGGTCCCCCCGGTTCGCCCGGTTAAGGGACAGATCCTGCGGCTGCACGGCGACCCGCGGCACCCGTTCCTGGGGCGGACCGTGCGGGGGCTCGTCGCGGGGTCCCCGGTCTACGTCGTGCCGCGCGCGGACGGCGAGATCGTGCTGGGGGCGACGATGGAGGAGCAGGGGTACGACGAGCGCGTCACCGCCGGTGGCGTCTACGAGCTGCTCCGCGACGCGCACCTCGTGCTGCCCGGGATCAGCGAGCTGCCGCTCGTCGAGACCGCCGCGGGCCTGCGCCCCGGCACGCCGGACAACGCCCCGCTGATCGGTCCCGCCCAGCTGCCGGGCCTGGTCCTCGCCACCGGGCACCACCGCAACGGGATCCTGCTCACGCCCGTGACCGCGGACGCGGTCGCCGAACTCCTCGCCACCGGCGCGCTCCCTGACCTCGCCGCGCCGTTCGCACCGGACCGGTTCACCCGCCTGGGAGCCGCCCGATGAGCGTGTACGTCAACGGCCAGCCGCGCGACCTCGGCGCTGGCGCGACCGTCGCCGACGTCGTTCACTCCCTCGGCGCCGGCGGGAGCGGAGTTGCGGTCGCGGTCAACGACGAGGTCGTCCCGCGCACCGCCTGGGCGCGGACCCGGCTGCGCGACGACGACCGCATCGAGGTGCTCACCGCGGTCCAAGGGGGCTGAGATGGACGACCCCTTCGTCCTCGCCGGCGAGACGTTCACCTCCCGTCTCATCATGGGCACGGGTGGTGCGCCGAGCCTGGAGGCGGTCGAGCGCGCGCTGCTGGCGAGCGGGACCGAGCTCACGACGGTGGCGCTGCGCCGGGTCAACCCGGCGCAGCGCGGGTCGGTGCTCGACGTGCTGCGCCGGCACGCGATCCGGGTGCTGCCCAACACCGCCGGCTGCTTCACCGCGGGGGAGGCGGTGCTGACCGCGCGGCTGGCCCGGGAGGCGCTCGGCACCGACTGGGTGAAGCTCGAGGTGATCGCGGACGAGCGCACGCTGCTGCCCGACCCGGTCGAGCTGCTCGACGCCGCGGAGCGGCTCGTCGACGAGGGGTTCGTCGTGCTCCCCTACACCAACGACGACCCGGTGCTCGCCCGCCGGCTCGAGCAGGCCGGCTGCGCCGCCGTCATGCCGCTGGGCGCGCCGATCGGCTCCGGGCTGGGCATCCGCAACCCGCACAACATCGCGCTCATCGTCGAGCGGGCGTCGGTGCCGGTGGTGCTCGACGCCGGGATCGGCACCGCGAGCGACGCGGCGCTGGCGATGGAGCTCGGCTGCGATGCGGTCCTGCTCGCGTCCGCGGTCACCCGGGCGCAGGACCCGGCACGCATGGCCGAGGCGATGCGCCGCGCGGTGGAGGCCGGACGGCTGGCCCGGCTCGCCGGCCGGATCCCGAAGCGGTGGTACGCCGAGGCCTCCTCCCCGCTGGCCGGCCGCGCCGAGCTCGCATAACCGGTCCCTGCGGCCTCGCCGTCGTCCGGGCTGCCCACCACCCTTGCACCCTGTCCTCGTCGCGCAGCACGCCGGTCGTCGCCTCACATGTCACAGTTGTCACAACAGTAACAGGACCGGTACGGTCGTGCAGCCCGCGACGGAGAGGAACCGGCGACGTGACCGTGCCGCATCGTGTCCGGGCGCTCGCCCGAGGCGCCGGCGTACCGTTCCTGGTGGCGGGCGTGGCGATGGCCGCCGCCCCCGGCCTGCTGACCGTGCGGGTCGAGCGCGGCGAGACGCTCAGCGAGCTCGCGCTGCGTCACCGCACCACCGTGGCCGAGCTGGTCCGGCTCAACGATCTGCCGGGGACCGGAGACCTGATCTACGCCGGCCAGGCGCTGCGGGTGCCGGGCGACAGCCGCGCCGGCGAGGCTCGCCCCCAGCGCACCGTCGTGTACGTCGTGCGGCCCGGGGACACGCTCATCGGCATCGCGCGGCGCCACTCTGTGAGCCCGACGGCGATCGCCGCCCGCAACGGGTTGCCGCCGTCCCTGATGGTCCGGATCGGACAGCGCCTGGCCGTGCCGGCCGCCCGGCGAGCGGCGGCCCGCGCGCAGCCGACGTTCGCCGGGCGCACCTACCCACGG
>DATGDX010000126.1:0-3899 GCA_035310665.1 Mycobacteriales bacterium
GGGGTTGAAGAACTCGAGCTTGGCCACGACGTCGGCACCCTGCACGAGGCGCCGGATACGGACGAGCGGGGTGTTGCCGATCAGCTCGGTGACGTCGTTCGCGATGCGAGTGGTCAACGGGTCGTCCTTCGTAGTGCGCCGGCCGCGGGAAGCCGAACGGACAGGGGGTGGGTGGGACCGGCGCCGCGCCGGTCACGGGGCGCGAAGATCGGCCGATCCGGCGATCGGGTCAGCGTTCCGTCAGAATCGACAGGGTCCGGCGGCAACGCGGACATAGTCCACAGCGCGGCGGCGGGTGAGCGGGGCGGCGGCAACCGGTGCCCACGCCCGGACCTCGCCGTGTGGCCGGTCGCCGCTCATGTCTGGGCACCCTACCCTCGGCGCTGTCGGGGATGCCAGAACTGATCCGGACTCCGGGCGCATACGGTCGACGCATGCCGGAGACGACGAGCGGCGATCGGGAGTTCGATGTCGTGCTGTTCGGCGCGACCGGGTACGTCGGTCGGCTGGTGGCCGAGCACTTGGCGGAACACGCGCCGGAGGGGACGCGGATCGCGCTCGCCGGCCGATCTGCGGCGCGGCTGGGCGCACTGCGCGCCGAGGTGGGTACGCCGGCGGCGGGCTGGCCCTTGCTCGTCGCGGATGCTCAGCAAGCGGAGTCGGTGGCGCGGCTGGCCCGCGCCGCGCGGGTCGTCGCCACCACCGTTGGTCCCTACGCCCGCTACGGACTTCCGCTGGTCGAGGCCTGCGCGCGCACCGGCACGGACTACGTCGACCTGACCGGCGAGCTGCTGTTCGTCCGCACCACGATCGACCGGTGTCACGCGACGGCGGTGGCGAGCGGTGCCCGGCTCGTGCACAGCTGCGGCTTCGACTCGGTGCCGTCGGACCTGGGTGTGCTGGTGACCTACGACCGTGCGCACCGCGACGCGGCGGGACAGCTGGAGGACACGACGCTGGTGGTGACCGACGTGAAGGGCGGGGTGAGCGGCGGAACGATCGACAGCCTCCGCACGCAGCTGGCCGCCGTTCGCGCCGACCCTCGGCTGCGGCACCTGCTCGACGACCCGTACGCGTTGAGCCCCGACCGGTCACACGAGCCCGATCTCGGCGACGAAACCGACCGCACCGCGGTCGAGCGCATCGGGAACGAGTGGGCCGCCCCCTTCGTCATGGCTCCCTACAACACGCGTGTCGTCCGCCGCAGCAACGCGCTGCGCACCTGGGCCTACGGCCGCCGGTTTTGCTACCGCGAGGTGATGAGCTTCGGGTCACGGCCGAGCGGAGCGGTGATGGCGGCCGGAACGGCAGCGGCCACCGTTGCGTTCCTCGCCGCGATGAACGTCGCGCCCACCCGCGCGCTGCTCGACCGCGTGCTGCCCGCACCCGGGCACGGGCCAGCGGCGGACACCCGTCGCACCGGCCGGTTCCGGATGGAGATCCGCACCCGCACCTCGACCGACGCTGGCTACCGCACGGTGGTCGCCGCCCACCGCGACCCGGGATACGGGGCGACCTCGGTGATGCTGGGTGAGTCCGCGCTGTGCCTGGCGCTGGACCGCGACCGATTGCCGGAGTCGGCCGGCGTCCTCACCCCGGCAACCGGAATCGGCCTCCCGCTCGTCGACCGGCTGCGCGGCACCGGTTTCGAACTCTCCGCTCATTTTGTGACCTGAGCGCGGCACGACCGCGAACGAAACGCTCGTCCCACGAGGGTTTCGGCGGGTGCCGTTTCCGGCGCTACCCGCTCCGGGACTTTCCGCCCTGTCGCCCCGTGACGTTTCGCAGGATGCTGTGACGGGTCGAAGGCGAATCGTGGCAGTTCGCAAGCTCCTTCCCGACACGTTCGCCCACACGTTCCTTCCCCCACAGAGTTCCCCGCAGCAGTTTCGCAAAGGGGGGCCCGAAGGATGCTCGCGGTCGCGGCCCAGAACCCGTCGTGCGTGCTGTCGCAGCGGCGGGTGGCCGCTCGGGTCACCACCCTGGCCCGCGAGGTGGACGACCGATTCGGGGGCCGGCGCCCGCTGCTCATCGGCGTCCTCACCGGCGCGTACGTGTTCCTGGCCGATCTGTCGCGGCAGCTGCGGACGCCCCACGACATCGCGTTCGTCCGCGCGGGGAGCTACCGCGACGGCGCGGTCCCCGCGCCCGACGTCGCCGTGGACGGCCTGGGCACGCTGCCGGTCCGCGGACGCGACGTGCTCCTGGTCGAGGACGTCCTCGACACCGGTCACACGCTCGACGTGCTGCTCGCGGCGCTGCGGGACTGCGGGGCCCGGTCGGTGACCAGTTGCGTCCTGGTCGTCAAGGACCGGCCACACCCGTACCCGATCGTGCCGGACATCGCCGGTTTCGTGGTGCCTCGTGTGTTCGTCGTCGGGTACGGCATCGACTACCGCGGGGCGTGGCGGCACCTGCCGTACATCGGGTGTGTCGACCCGGAGCCGGGGGAGCCGTGCACCGATCAGGCGCCGCCCGAGTAGCGCCGGAAGGAGAGTTGGCAATGCGCAGAACCGACGACGGCGGCGTGCTCACCCGGCAACGGCTGGCCGACGTCGCGCTGGGGAGGCGTCCGGCGGATCTGGTGCTGCGCGATGCGCGGGTCGTCAACGTCTTCACCGGCGAGGTGGAGCCCGCGGACGTCGCCGTGGTCGACGGACGCGTCGCCGCGCTCGGGTCCTACCGGGGGCCGCGGGAGGTGCAGCTCGCCGGTCGTTTCCTGGCGCCGGGGCTGTGCGACGCGCACGTGCACCTCGAGTCGTCCCACCTGACGCCGACCGAGTTCGCCCGGGCGGTCGTCCCTCGCGGCACCGTCAGCGTTCTCGCCGACCCGCACGAGCTGGCCAACGTCGGCGGGCCCGACGCGGTGCGGTGGTTCGTCGCCGACGCCGCGGCCACCCCGCTGAAGGTCCGGACGATGGTCCCCTCGTGCGTGCCCGCCAGCCCCTTCGGGACCCCTGGCCGGGTGCTCGACGCCGCCGACGTGGCGGCGCTCACCGAGCTGCCCGGGGTAGAGGGGCTCGCCGAGGTGATGGACGTTCCCGCGGTCCTCGCCGGGGACCCCGACGTCCTGGCCAAACTCGCCGCGGTGCAGGGTCGCCTGATCGACGGGCACGCCCCGGGGTTGCGCGGCGCGGAGCTGTGCGCCTACCTCGACCACGACATCCGATCCGATCACGAGGTCGTCGCCGGTGCGGAGCTGCGGGAGAAGGTCGCCCGCGGCATGTACGTCGGGTTGCGTCAGGGCTCGTCCGCGAAGAACCTGCGCGATCTACTGCCCTCCGTCGATCCGTACGTCGCGCGCCGCTGTTTCCTCGTCACCGACGACCGTTCCGCCGTCGACCTCGCCGAGGTCGGGCACCTCGACGACTGCCTGCGAATCTGCGTCGCGCAGGGCATGCCTCCCGCCGCGGCCGTCGCCCTGGCGACGCTCAACCCGGCGGCCTACCTGGGCCTCCGAGACCGCGGCGCGGTCGCCCCCGGGTACGTCGCCGACCTCATCGCCTACGACGATCTCGAGAAGTTCGACGCATCGCTCGTGTTCGTCGACGGCGAGATCGTGGCGCGGGACGGCGAGCCGTTGTGGGAGCCCGCCCCCGTCCCGCCGCCGGCCGGCCTGCGAGACACCGTGCGCCTCGATCCGCTGCGCGCCGATGCCTTCCGCGCCCCGGTGACCGGCGGCACCGTCCGGGTGATCGACGCGACGCCGGGTCAGCTCGTCACCGGGGCCTCGCTCCACCCCGTCCGCCCCGGGGACGACCTCGCCGCGGATCCCGCGGCGGACATCGTGAAGGTGGCGGTGCTCGAAAGGCACCACGGCTCGGGCCGCCGCGGGCTGGGACTCGTCCGCGGGCTCGGACTGCGGCGTGGCGCCATCGCCTCCACGATGGCCCACGACG